>NZ_JRKB01000013.1:0-106291 GCF_000800945.1 Plesiomonas sp. ZOR0011 | reverse complement strand
TGTGTAAATATCGTTGCGGCTTGGCCGTTTTTCGCACGACTCAAACCCGAATACTGACCTTGGTGTGTGTTCGGGTTTTTCTTTGTCTGCGGATGGGTTACCGAGTGTGTGCAGATTTATTATGGACTAAAGGCGAACTTTATTTTTATCCCTAACAGTGACATGGTAATAGCTCTACTTATTGCGGCCGTGGTTTGCGCATCTTGATGGTAGAACAACAAACGGCACGCAAGATACCCGTGGTACTGAATGTAAATGACACACCTGATGACAACACGCGTCCGTCGGCGGCGGCATCTCTGGCAGTTTCAATGTCAGCGTCGTTCGTCTTGTAATCTTGGCCGCGGGGAATGCGGTGACACGCACGGTGAAATGAATCTAGGGAGTAAAACTATGCAGCATCAGCATATCGGCAAGGTTGTCGTATTGACTGGCGCCGGGATTTCCGCCGAATCCGGGATCCGGACTTTTCGCGATCAAAATGGGTTGTGGGAAAACCATCGGATTGAAGATGTCGCCACCCCTGAAGGTTATTTGCGCGATCCAGAGCAGGTGCAGCATTTTTACAACCTACGTCGTCAAGAGTTGTTGTCGGAAGACTTAGAGCCAAATCCTGCGCACGTGGCGTTGGCGACTTTGGAAGCGGCGCTGGGGGATAACTTCCTGCTAGTGACGCAAAACATCGATAACTTGCACGAACGTGCCGGAAATCGTCGGATTATTCATATGCACGGTGAATTGCTCAAAGCGCGTTGTCCGGAGTCAGGGCAAACCATTGAGTGGCGCGGCGATTTACATACCGATGATCATTGTCATTGTTGCCAAATTCCTTCTCCGCTGCGTCCACACGTGGTGTGGTTTGGTGAGATGCCAATTGGGATGGATAAGATTTACACCGCGTTAGCGCAGGCTGACTTGTTTATTGCGATTGGCACGTCGGGCAATGTGTATCCGGCGGCGGGGTTTGTGCATGAGGCGCGCTTGGCGGGGGCGCACACCGTTGAGCTAAATTTAGAGCCGAGCCTCGTGGAAAATGAGTTTGCTGAGAAGCTATATGGCAAAGCCAGTGACGTGGTGCCAGCTTTTGTGAATCAGCTATTGGCGGGCGAATATCGCTAATCACAAGAGTGGATCAAGTTGGGGCAATTTTTTGCACAACATTCGCTTTCACCAAACATCCGCTTTTGCCAAATATCAGTGAAGCGTCCGTGAAACACGAGTGACATTGTCGTGAAGTATCTTCGTGACGCATGCAGGTAGGGCAGATAAAAAAACCGAGCAGAGCTCGGTTTTTTAGTCATATCTAAATCAGTGAACTGAAATCAGACGATTAACGACCAGCTTTCAGCTTCTGGAAATAGGTTTCGTACAGTTCGTTGGCTGAACCCACATCACTTTGCCACTCACCGGCCATGATGGTTTTTTCATCAGGGTAAATGGTTTTGTCTTCTACCATCTCTTTTGGCAGCAGAGGCTGGGCAGCTTTGACTGGTGTTGGATAACCAATTTCTTTCGCGACTTTTGCCGCTACATCAGGACGCATCAGGAAGTTGATCAGCTTCAGTGCACCTTCTTTGTTACGGGCGTCAGCAGGGATAGCCAAGCTGTCCATCCAGAAGATAGCGCCTTCTTTTGGCCATACGATCTGTACTGGGGTGCCTTCTTGGCGCGCCATATAGGCAGAGCCGTTCCACAGCATACCCAGATTCACTTCACCGGCAATATAAGGATTCGCAGGGAAGTCAGAGTTGAAGGTCAGCACGTTTGGCATCAGCTTTTGCAGCTCATGGTAGGCTTCTTCAATCTGCTTTGGATCTGTGGTGTTAGCAGAGTAGCCCAGCTTGCGCAGTGCAACGTGGAAGAACTCACGCGCATCATCCATCATCAGCAGGCTACCGGCGTATTCCGGCTTCCACAGATCGGCCCAAGAGGTAACGGTTTTCGGATCAATTGCATCCGTATTCACGCCGATACCGGTCGCACCCCAAATATAAGGGATGGAGTAATCGTTATTCGGGTCAAACGGCTTGTTCAGCAGAGCGGGATCCAAGTTCTTATAGTTTGGCAGCTGGCTCTTGTCGATCTTTTGCAGCATGCCTTCTTTGCGCATTTTATCGACATAATAGGTAGACGGTACGACCAAATCGTATGCGTTTTCTTTATTCAGCGTTTTCAGCTTGGCATACATGGTTTCGTTGGATTCATAGGTGGAATAGATCACCTTGATCCCCGTTTCCTGCGTGAACTCTTCCAATAGACCAGATGGGATATATTCCGACCAGTTGTAGAAGTACACTACGTTATTGTCGTTGTCTGCCGCATTCGCAACTTGAATGCCGAGCGCCATCATCCCCACAGCAAGAAGACGTGACCATCGTTTCATTCAAGACTCTCCTATAAGTTAAGGTTAAAAAAGCGGGGTAGAGCCATTTCTCCCCCCGCAGATATGGATAAGTAACAGGTATCGCCTGTTTACAGCTTAATCTGCATCCGCAGATCAGGCATGTTTTTTACGCAGTAACAGCTGGCTGGTGATAATCAAAATCAACGAGCCGCCCAGCATCAGTGTCGCCAACGCATTCACTTCTGGTGATACGCCCACCTTCACCATTGAGTAAATTTTCAATGGTAAGATTTCATAGGTTGGGCCGGTCACAAATGAAGAGACCACCACGTCATCTAACGACAGGGTAAAGCTCAGCAACCAACCGGCGGCTACCGCAGGCATCGCCAGTGGCAGCAAGATCTTGCGTAAGATGACGGTTTCACTGGCGCCTAAGTCTTTGGCCGCTTCTAGCATCCGCACATCAAAGCCTTTGAGGCGCGAATACACGGTAACCACCACAAACGGCAAGCAGAATGTGATGTGGGCGAACAGCAGTGACCAAAAGCCCAGTGATACGCCAACTACCACAAACAGTGCTAACAGTGAAATGGCCATCACGATATCTGGCGACATCATCACCACAAACAGCATGCCGCTGACAAACGGCTTGCCGCGAAAACGATAGCGAAACAGTGCCACCGCAGTCATCGCGCCAATCAGGGTTGAGCAGGTTGCCGACAAAATAGAAATCGTCAGCGAGTGGCTCGCGGCCTGAATTAAGCTGTCATTGTTAAATAGGCGTTCATACCAGTTAAGGCTGAAACCTTCCCATTTAATGCCGTATTTCGAGCTGTTAAACGAGTTCGCGATCAGAATGCCAATCGGGATATACAGATAGGCATAGACCGTCACCATAAAGCTGCCACGCAGCAGTCGACCGATCATTCTAACTCACCTTTTCTGTTCAGCAGCTTACCAACGCGGTAGTACACCAGCAGCAGCAAGCCCATCAATACCGTCAGTGTTACGCTGGTTGCTGCGCCAAACGGCCAGTCACGGATGTTGAGGAACTGGCTTTTGATCACGTTACCGATCAACAAGTTCTTGGCTCCGCCCAGCAGGTCAGAAACGTAGAACATGCCCATCGCAGGCAACAGTACCAACACGCAACCGGCAACAATGCCTGGCATGGTCAATGGCAAAATCACGCGGATAAATGTCTGGAACTTGCTGGCACCCAGATCTTTGGCCGCTTCGATATAAGCATGATCCAGCTTTTCGATGCTGGAGTAGAGCGGCAGGATCATAAACGGCAACAGGATATACACCAGACCCATGATCACGGCCTGTTCGGTGTACATCAGCTTCAGCGGTTTATCGATCAAGCCAATGGAGAGCAAAATGGTGTTCAGCAGCCCTTTGGTGCCGATAAAAATTTTCAGCCCGTAGGTCCGGATCAGGGAGTTGGTCCAAAAAGGAACAATCACCAAAAACAGCATGATCGGACGCCACTTCGGCTTCATTTTGGCAATAATATACGCAAACGGGTAACCGATGATCAGACACAAGGCCGTGGCCAGCATCGCCATAGAAAGCGAGTGCCACATGACCTCCGCATACAGCGGATCGAACAAACGGGTATAGTTATCCAGCGTAAAAGTCAGCTGGATCAGGTTTGCGTCATCCCGCACCAGAAAACTGGTGGCGATGATCATCAGGTTGGGAATAAAGACAAAAATAGTCAGCCAGCCGACGATCGTCGCAATGACGAAATTCTGAAACTTACGCGTCGTCTTCATCGGCGAGTACCACCTCCCAGCTCTCTACCCAGGTCACGGCCACTTTCTGGTCAAGGGAGTGATCCACATCCGGATCATCTTCGTTGAAGAACTCGCTGACCATCACTGACTTACCGCTTTCCAGCTCGACGGTCGAGTCCAGTGTCATGCCTTTATAGTTACGCTCGCGTACATAGCCGATGATGCCATCGATTTGTTCGCTGTCGTGGATCTCTTCGATACGCAAATCTTCTGGGCGCAGCAGTACGTGCACTTTGTCACCCGCCTGCACATCCATCATCACGTTATGAATATGACATTCACGGCCTTCAACATTGGCCAGTACACGCTCGTCATCCACACGGCGGATAATCTGCGCGTCGAACACGTTGATTTCACCGATAAAGCGCGCCACAAACAGGTTGCGTGGCTCTTCGTAAATCTCACGTGGCGTACCATCTTGCTCAATACGGCCATCGCGCATCACGATGATACGATCTGACATGGTCAGGGCTTCTTCCTGATCATGGGTAACGAAAATGAAGGTGATCCCCAGCTTACGTTGCAGGGCTTTCAATTCGTTTTGCATCTGCTTACGCAGTTTGTAATCCAGTGCGGAAAGTGATTCATCCAGCAGCAGTACTTTTGGCTTGTTCACCACCGCACGGGCAATCGCCACACGTTGCTGTTGACCACCAGAAAGCTGATGCGGACTACGATCGGCAAATTCATCCAGCTGAACCATGCGCAGGGCGTCCATCACCCGAGGCTCGATCTCCGCAGCAGGGACTTTTTGCATCCGCAGACCAAAAGCCACGTTCTCGAATACCGACATGTGCGGGAACAGGGCATAGCTTTGGAAAACCGTATTCACGTGACGGTGTTCCGCCGGAATGTCGGTGATGTCCTGGTTATCGAGAATAATGTGGCCGGAATCGGCGTCTTCCAGACCCGCAATCAGGCGGAGCACGGTGGTTTTACCACAACCGGAAGGACCGAGGATGGTCAGAAATTCACCATGGTTGATGGTGAGATCGAGATTCGAGATGATGTCCCTGCCGTCGAATCCCTTACAAATTGCTCGGAGTTCTACTACCGGCGTACGAGAGCGTTGTTCAGTCATTTAGTTTCTTACTCTATCCTTAATGTGTACAGATAGAACCGTCTTTGGAAAAGACTGTTAACCAAAGACGCCACTGGATATAAAAAAGAGCGCGAATGATAATGGTAACTGCCCAGAAATAAAAGGCGTTTTCCCCTTATCGGCGTAATTTTCCTCTTTTCACTGCGAAAGCTCAAATGATAGTTTGCGCCCATAAATTTGCCATTGGACGTTTCGCGGTACAAACCGGCACCTTGCAGTGCCACGTGGTGTCACGGCCATTTTCAACTTGGCATGTAACTCATTTATTACGTGTTACATGGGTTTTGCCTATCACGATACAACCATCACTTACAAAACTATGACTTATACAGAGCTATCACTTAGAGAACTCAGGAAGAGCGGTGGAAAACCGTTCGCTCTGTTATTATGCCGTATACAAGGAAGTCATACCGACAAGGGAGTAAAGGGACTGATGGCATTCTTCTTTTCTGCGCGAGTGACCGCATATGTGGCTGCTGCATTAACGTTGTTACCCTGTACGGCTGTGCAAGCTGTCACTCAGGTCTTTGAATACAAAAATTTCTATGACGACCCGATGCGTATAGCGGCGGCAGATAAGCCCGCGCTGCAAGCGCGTCTTGCGTATTTCCTAGTTAATCCGCAAAACGGCCAAACCTGCCAGATTCGCCAGATTGTGATGTCATCCGGTCGGCATCAGGAAGTGTTGCAGCCCGGTGCAGATCAGGAGATCAAAATCCCGCTGGATACCAATTTGCGCAGCCTTAACCCAAATCTGGCGATGGATATCAACGCGGAGCAGCCATGCAGTTTGTCTGTACAAGTGGTTAGCACGTTGCCGATGACGACGCAGATAGAAGGTAAGCAACTGGCCGCATTGGTAAAAGATATGAACGAGGTTTATCAACGCCTTGGCACCTTTGTCACCCGCCGTTATATGCCGCATGTCTCGGGGTTAGTGCTGCACTTTCCGGTGGCGGATGGCAAAGTTCTTGGAACCACATCAAAAAATCCGCTTTATATAAAAAATCATATTTTGACCCTGAATACGGAACAAATGGTAAATATAGAGACAGATTTACTTACATTTCCGGCCATTCCAGAAAAAATAACACCGTTTATTCAGCAGCATTCGACAAAAAACTGACTTGCCGCAATTCTTGCCTGTGCGCTCTTTGCATAATAGAGGGACTAAATACGAGGCACAGACAAAGATGGATAGACTGTTAGACAGATTTTTCTTTTACGTTTCTTTCGATACGCAATCTAAAGCCAGTAGCCGGCATGTTCCCAGCACCGAAGGGCAGATGAAATTGGCGCATGCGCTGCAGGACGAATTGCAGGAGATGGGGCTAACAGATATTCATTTGGATGAACACGGTTGCCTGATGGCTACGTTGCCGGCCAATGTGGATTGGAAGGTGCCGACCATCGGCTTTATTGCGCATCTGGATACCTCGCCCGATTTTTCTGGCAAAAACGTTAACCCACAAATCGTGGATAACTACCGTGGCGGTGATATTGCTCTCGGTATCGGTGACGAGATTCTCTCGCCGGTTATGTTCCCTGTTTTGCACGAGCTGCATGGTAAAACGCTGATCACCACTGACGGTAAAACCTTGTTGGGTGCAGACGATAAAGCCGGTATTGCTGAAATCATGACGGCCATTATGCGTCTGAAAGAGAGCAATATTCCGCACGGTGATATTCGTGTGGGCTTCATTCCTGATGAAGAGATTGGCCGTGGCGCGCAGTATTTCGACGTTAAACGTTTTGCGGCTGATTGGGCTTATACCATTGATGGCGGTGCGGTTGGTGAGTTGGAGTATGAAAACTTCAATGCCGCCAGCGCAGTGATCCATATTCAAGGTAACAACGTTCACCCAGGCTCAGCCAAAGATGTGATGGTCAATGCACTAACATTAGCTGCTCAGTTTCATGCCAGCATGCCGGTAGAAGAAACGCCAGAGCATACCGAAGGCTATGAAGGCTTTTTCCATCTGAATCAATTTAAAGGCACCGTGGAAAAAGCGGAGCTGCATTACATCATTCGCGATTTTGATAGCGATAGTTTCGCGGCACGTAAGCGTCTGCTGCAAGACAAAGTTGACAGCTTAAATGCCAGTATGCGAAACGGCTGCCACGCCACTATCAGCTTTAGCGATGCCTACCGCAACATGCGTGACAAGGTGCTTAAGCATCCGCACATTATCGATATTGCGCGTCAAGCGATGCAAGAGTGTGGCGTTACCGTATGCGAAAAACCTATCCGCGGTGGTACCGACGGTGCGCAGCTTTCGTATCGCGGGTTGCCATGCCCGAATATCTTCACCGGTGGCTATAACTTCCACAGCAAACATGAGTTTGTGACGGTTGAAGGCATGGAAAGCGCCGTTGACGTGATCGCCCGAATTGCGGCGTTGACTGCTGAGCGTGCGCGTAACGCATAAGCGAGCTACATATCCTTTTTCGTTTCTAAAGCCGCTGATTTCAGCGGCTTTTTCTTTGGTGCATCCAGCGCCCATCAAGCTCGTTTTCCCAATACTCTCTGGTATTTATTTAGCCGGCGTTACCGCGCATTTCTACATCGTGACAGTGTGAATATTTTGTTATCCAATGCTATCTTGTTAGTTAAAGCAGCAATACTTAATACAATCCTATTAAGGTGCTAAGCCTACGGCTGAGTTGAGGTGTTAGGCGCATGGTATCAGTCGACAGGCAGGCGCAGAGCAGAGATATAGAGAATATATTTGCATCGGTTCACATGGCAGACACATCAATACAGACATGTGATACGGGTGGCGTGACAGCAGGTGGGAGAGAATATGATGCAGCTGCAAAAATCAGAACTGGCAGACGCTGAATGGATAGATTTACAGGTGCTGGGTGAGCTGAAACACGAAATCGGTGCCGATGTGCTGAAAGAAGTGATTGAGGTTTATCTCACTGAGCTGGGTGAACATGTCGAGCAGATGCAGCAAGCTCGTCATCAAAACGATTGGGTAGCGTTGGGCAAGTTAGCGCATTGCATTAAAAGCAGCTCCGGTTCATTAGGCGCTTTGCGTTTGTATCAAGCCGCTTTAAGTGTTGAAACGCTGTGCCGCAAAGGTGCAGGGGAGCAGTGCGTGCCGGATTACGACAACTTTTTGGATTTTGCCGGACCAACGCGCGATGCGTTGCTGGCGTACCTAGAAAACTAGCCATTACTCCCAAGGGGGAAATCCTGATGAGTGTGATTATGTTGCGTTCATGGTTGTTGGCCGGGCTGATGGCCGTGACCGGCCTTGTCTCCAGCACTGTGTCGACTTCGGCACAAGCGCTTGAGGCGGTGACGGGCGATCCGGTCCTGACGGTTTCCGGCTCTATTGCTAAAACCAATGTGGGTGATAGCGCCGTTTTTGATAATGCGCTGTTAGATGCCTTGCCGCAGTACACCATTACCACCACCACACCATGGTATGAAGGTGAGAAAACTTTCGAAGGGCCGCTAATTAAAGATGTGTTGGCTGCTGTGCAGGCATCAGGAAAAACGCTGACCTTTACCGCATTGAATGACTATGAGTCGACACTGCCCGTGTCGGATTTAGCCAAATACAATGTGATTTTAGCGCGCAAAATTGATGGAAAAATGCTCAGTGTGCGCGACAAAGGCCCGCTGTTTGTGATTTATCCGTTTGATGCCAATCCAGAGTTGAAAACCAAGTCTTATTACAGTCGCTGCGCGTGGCAAGTGACATCCATGAAGGTCGAGTAGTGTAGAGTATGCCTGCATGAGAACCAATTATCGGCTGCTGGTCGTGATTTGCTTGGTGCTGCTGGGGAGTTTCTTCAGCATCGCCTTTATCCAGTATCGGCAGTTTGATGATCTGAAACGGACCGCCAGTATCGGTGACGATAACCTGATGTGGACCTACTTTCAGTTGCAGAATGAGTTTTACCGTCTGCAGTACCAGTTACTGAAAGTACAAAATGAACAGGGCAGTCCGGATACCATGCAGGCACTACAGCTTCGCTATGACACCTTTGTTAGCCGTATCAATCTGGCGTTGCATGGCAGTGATAGCCGTGAAATTCTCAATGGCCAGCCGATTTATCAGCAAATCAAACATGAACTGCCGAAATTTATTGCCTACGCCGACACTATTTTAGGGCCAGATGTTGACGTGCAATATGATCCGGTGCGCTTTAAACAGCTAGAACTGGCATTGGCGCGTTTGCACCCACTGATTCAAAAAACCATCTTGCAAGTGAATGTCTCGTTTACGGATTTCGACGAAAGCCGTAATCAGACCGTCAGTAACCAGATTGTCACTACTACTGCGATTGCCTCCTTGCAGTTTGTGCTGATTATTGCGTTTGCCTTGCTGGCGTGGCGTCAATTGCAGCGCAGTAAAAAGCACAATCTGGAGTTGTTACGCCTAACCGAAAAACTGGAAGAGTCCCGTTTCCAAGCAGAAGCCGGTAACCGAGCGAAGAGTGTGTTTTTGGCGAACATGAGCCACGAGATCCGAACCCCAATGAACGGGGTGATTGGCATGATCTCGTTGCTGGAAGACAGCACACTGAATTCTCAACAAGCCGATTATTTGGCAACAGCGCGCGACTCCGCCGAGCATTTGCTGGGATTACTGAACGATATTCTGGATGTGTCTAAGTTGGAAGCGGGGCATGTCCGGCTTGATGTTTCGGCCTGTTCGCTGTCGAGCTTACTGATTAATGCTCATCGCTTGGTATTCAATGCGGCAAGCCAGAAAGGGTTGGAGTTCACCTTAAATCTGCAACCGGATTTACCAACTTGGGTTGAGGTGGACCCGATCCGGATCCGGCAAATTGTAATGAACTTGCTCAGTAATGCCGTCAAGTTTACCGAAAAAGGCTTTATCCGCATGGATGTGCGTAGTAAGGCTATCAGTGGTGGTAATTACCGCATTGATATTGCCGTAACGGACAGCGGTATCGGTATTGCCCCCGATGTGATCCCCAAACTCTTTCAGCGCTTTTCACAAGCGGAGCTGTCCACCAACCGTTTTTATGGCGGTTCGGGTTTAGGGCTTGAGATTTCCAAGAGTCTTGCCAAATTGATGAAAGGGAATATCACCCTCACCAGTGAGCTTGGCAAAGGGAGCTGTTTTACATTCTCGTTTATTACTAAAGATGCCCCGAAACAGGATATGCCGCCGCCTAACGAGAAGTGCAAAAACATGGCCTGTGAGCAGTGCATCCCGCAAATCCGGATCTTGCTGGTGGATGACAGTGCCGCCAACCGCAAATTTATCTCTACGCTGCTGATCAGTCACGGTCATAAGGTACAAACCGCGGAGAATGGCTGCATTGCTATCGATAAAGTACGCGACGAGGTCTTTGATCTGATTTTGATGGATATCCAAATGCCACTGATGAGCGGCCTAGAGGCGGCTGCCGTGATCCGCAAAATGAAAAATGAGCGCGGCGAAAAAGTGGTGATCATCGCTCTGACCGCCGATGCGATGGAAGATTCACGTGAAATGTATTTGGCGGCCGGGATGGATGACTACCTGACTAAACCGCTGAAAGCACAAGGTTTACAAGCGGTTATCGCTAAACACTTTGATGCTCGTGAATATCATTGCGCTCCGCATGAAAGCGCGGAAATCGAGAAAATCTACAGTGCTAAGCAGCTGCTGGTGGTTGATGATAACAAAGTGAACCTGATGGTGGTGAAATCGATGCTCCGTAAAATGGGGCATGAGGTGGATACCGCCACCAGTGGCGAAGAAGCCTGTGAGAAGGTGCGACAAAAACACTACGATATTGTGTTTATGGATTTACACATGCCCGGCATGGGCGGTATTGAAACCACACAAATCATTATCCGTGAATTGGGTAGCACAGCTCCGCGCATCATTGCGCTGACGGCGGATGCCACTATTGGGGTGCGCAATGATTGCCTAAGCGCTGGGATGGTGGATTACTGCACCAAACCCCTGACGATGAGCCGTTTGAATGACACGATTAACCGGACTTTATTGAAAGACTCAGCGATTGCGTCTTAACAGCTTCGTTTGCGGCGAGCTCTTTATGCCAACAATTTTTACATCAACCTTAATATAGCGACACTCTGATTTTTATCATATGAATCAATGGTGGATTCCCGTTATACTTTCTGTGACCTTGGTCGTGCAGCCGACAAATAACCATCACCATAATTAACCTGTCGGCTGGCGTATTGTCCGCGGTGCTCTATGGCTCATTTTTCACATTATGTACATGGCAGCTCTGCCTATTTACATGAAAAACCTGATGAAATTGGAGCATATCAGTGAGTGCGTAGCCACTACCGAGGGTGTTAGGTGATCTCGTGCGGGATCGCCTTTTATTATTTTTTGAGATGAAAGCGGGGTTTCCCTTGGCTGGAGCAAGTTTTTTCGCATTGCTGGATGATATTGCAGGTATTTTGGATGATGTCGCTGCCATGACTAAAGTGGCGGCGAAGAAAACCGCCGGTGTATTGGGTGACGACTTGGCGCTGAATGCGCAACAAGTTTCCGGAGTGAATGCTGATCGTGAACTACCGGTTGTGTGGGCAGTTGCAAAAGGTTCGTTTCGTAATAAGTTAATTTTGGTGCCGGCCGCATTGTTGATCAGCGCCATTATCCCTTGGGCTATTACGCCGCTGCTGATGTTGGGCGGTATGTTTTTGTGTTTTGAAGGGGTTGAAAAAATCTGGCACTCGCTGACTCATACCGCAGACGCGGACAATGCCGGGCATGCTGATGCAGACGATGAAAATGCGGCTTTATTACAAGCTGCGGCCAGTGATGAAGGGCGTCGGCGTATTGAACAGCAAAAAGTGAAAGGTGCGATTACTACCGATTTTATTTTATCGGCTGAAATCATCGCGATAGCTCTTGGTACGGTGGCTGCTTACTCTTTGACTGTGCAGTTCTCGGTATTGGCGGCGGTGGCGATTGTCATGACCGTTGGGGTGTATGGCATTGTGGCGGTGATTGTGAAGCTGGATGATGGTGGTTTGTATCTGGCGCGCATCCCCGGTAACAGTTTACCGGTACGGGTATTGCACAAAGCGGGTTATGGCATTTTGATGGCCGCGCCGTATTTGATGCGTTCGCTGACGGTGATTGGCACCGTTGCCATGTTTATGGTCGGTGGCGGCATTGTTGCGCACGGCTTGCATTTTGTGTCGGTGGCTATGTTGGATTTGACTGCGTCACTGACATTGATGGGCTCTATGGGGAGCGTATTAACAGCCCTGATGCCAATGTTCCTGAATGCACTGTTTGGTGTATTGGTCGGCATGGCGGTTTTTGTGGTAGTGAGCGCGTTGGGGCAGGTTAAAAAACGCTTATTCTAACGAAAACTCCCTGAATACAGGCCGGAGAGTGCGTGGTGCTCTTCGGCTTTTTTGTTTGTGTTGCGATACCCTTCCTTCCTGTGATTTTTACTTACAGTCTCACCTAGCTCGTTACGCCAACGTCATTATGGTGCTTGATATTGCGGGTTGTAGCGGATGAATACTGGATATTGCCAGTTGTAATTGCCAATACGGTTTGCGGCTTTTGCTTACATAGCCTGATAACCCGACAAATCCCACAGCGTTATCCTACCAACAACGATGCTGCACGCCGCTAGCTCACTATCTGATGGATTTATACGCAGTTAGCTGTGTGGCGCAGCATGACAATATTGACTGTATTTTTGGTTGTCCAGATGAATATCAAATCTATTTTCCATCGTACCAGTGCAACGGCTTCAACGCAGGAGTCAGGCACCTGCAATTTGACTCGTCGTAAGCTGTTAGGGGTGACAGGTGCAATGCTGGCGGCGCAGCCGCTATTGGCTTTGTCGTCGAGTGTTAGAGCGGCATGCATGCCATCTTCAGCGCCTGAGGGTGAAGGCAAAGCGGCGATCCCGACGCCGTTATCCGGCAATTTCCCATGGCAACAATTTAACTTGGATATCGCCTACGGGCCAAAAATGCCGCAAGGCTGCCAGCTGATTCAGATTAATGATCAGCCATGTGGGCCGGAAATTCGGCTCAAAAAAGGGAATATCTTTTACACCACCGTGCGTAACCGGATGAAAGAGCCGACCACCGTGCATTGGCATGGCATTTTAGTGCCTAACTTGATGGATGGGGTGCCGAATGTTTCGCAAGTGCCGCTCCCGCAAGGTGTAGAGACCACCTACAGCTGGCCGGTAGTGCAGGGGGGAACCTATTGGTATCACTCGCATTTTGGCTTGCAAGATCAGCAGGGCTTAGCTGGCCCGTTGATTTTGGAAGATCCTGATGAGCCGTTTGTTTACGACAAAGAAGCGGTGCTGTTTATGGAGGACCGCTTATCCGCTGATCCGTATCAGGTGTTGGATGCGTTGCAGCATAAGCCAGCGCCAGAGGCGGCAATAGCGCCAACATTACCGCCGAAAGAGGCTGTTTTCCCATATCCGGGTGGCAAAAAATTTGGTGTGGATGTGCAATATACCCGTTTCCCACTTAATGGCTGCTTGCCAGAAAAGCCATTTATCGTGGAGGCGAAGCCCGGTGAGCGTATCCGGCTGCGTGTTATCAACGGATCTTCATCTTCTTATTTTTGCTTTTCGGTGCAGGGGCATGAACTGCAGGTGATTGCTAAAGATGGCAACATTGTGCAGCCACTGGCGTCGGATGCCATCTTGATGGCGACGGCTGAACGCTATGATGCGCTGATCACCGCTGGTAAACCGGGGATTTATCGGATTGTGGGCGAGGCGGTCGGGCAGACAACCGGTGCGTTGGCGATCCTACGGGTTGGTGATGTGGCGTTGCCGGCAGAGTTTGCTGTGCCAACACCGGCAGATAGCATCGCAACACGGGCTCAATTACGGTTAGCTGATGCGTGGGTGATCCGTTCCATGTTACCGACAACTATGCCAGATGTACCGCAAGAGCGAATTGCTATGCGGCTCAATGGTGATATGAAAACCTACCATTGGAGTGTCAACGGAGAATATTATCCTGATGCTGCGCCGGTTGATATTTCTCAGAAACGGCGCGTGGTCTTGGAAGTGATCAACGAAACCATGATGTATCACCCGATGCATTTACATGGCCACTTCTTCCGCGTATTGGATCGACATATGCGGGATGCCAATCATTCGGCCTTGATGGACACCATCTCAGTACCGCCAATGGCCAAGGTGGCATTGGAGTTTTATTCGGATAATCCGGGGCGTTGGGTGTTCCATTGCCATAATATGTATCACATGGTTTCAGGCATGTTGCGGGTGATCCAATATCGCGCTACTGAGTAAAACCGCTGAAAGAATAATAGGTTGCGGTGAGAGGAAAATAAAAGGTCACCGGTGTGCGGTGGCCTTTTATCTGTTGTAACAGGCTTGGTGCACATCAAGTACCACGGGTGACATGTGGAAGAAAATCATCACATTATCTCCTCGGTGATCAGTCATAAAGTGATCCCCGGGAATGAGTTTGCATTTGAAAAATTGGTGGAGCATTTACTGCATGATACGCAGTCATTTGCTGGATTTCTGGGTGCGAGGGTCGTGCGTCCAGATCAAGCGCAGCCGGAGTTTAAAGTGACGTTTAACTTTGCTTCGCGTGAGCAGTATGAGGCATGGCTTAATTCAGAGTTACGCCGCCGCTGGACTGTGCCTATGGAAAAATTGAGTACAGGCAGTGAAGTGGAGATTCAGCGTGGGCAAGAGATTTGGTTTACGTTGCCAGAGCTGACCTCCAGTAGACCACCGAACCGGCACAAAATGGTGTTCTTAACGTGGCTGGCGATTTATCCCTCAGTACAGATTTTTTCGTATTTGATCCACAGTTTGCATCTGCACTGGGTCACTCCGGTGATTTTTTTGTTTATTACCGGATTAACGGTACTGTTCGTTTCATACCTACTGTTGCCTTGGTATACGCGGTTGTTCAAATTTTGGCTGTGGCCTAGGCCTACGGCGCAGGGCAAACAACTGTCACATAACAGCGCGCAGCAGAAGCCATGATCTAAAAAGGCCGCTAACACTTGGCATATTAGCGGCCTTATCTTGCATGATCGTCGTAATTAATGTCTTTGTAATTACAAAATCATGGCGGCAATCCAGCCGAAAATCAGCAGCGGGATGTTGTAGTGAATAAAGGTTGGCACTACGGTATCCCAGATATGGTCGTGCTGATCATCCATGTTCAGGCCGGATGTTGGGCCCAATGTGGAATCAGAGGCCGGTGAACCCGCATCGCCCAGTGCACCTGCTACACCCACCAGCGCGATAGTCGCCATTGGCGAAAAGCCAAACGAAATGCACAGTGGCACATAGATGGTGGCAATGATCGGTACGGTCGAGAAGGAGGAGCCGATCCCCATGGTGATCAGTAACCCAACAACCAGCATCAGGAACGCACCCAGCGCGCGGTTATGACCAATCACATCGGTAATGGAATGCACCAGCGTTTCCACGCTACCGGTAGCTTTCATGACAGCGGCAAAGCCAGATGCGGTGATCATGATAAAACCAATCATCGCCATCATCTGTACGCCACGGCTAAACACATCTTGCGTGTCACGCCAGTTGATCACGCCGCCAACGATGAACACGATAAATCCCATCAGTGCACCCAGAATGATGGAGTTCGTGTACAGCTGCACACTCAGGGCACCTAAAATCGCAACACCTGCAACCCACAAATGACGCGTTTGGATTTCTTTTTTCTCGGGCTCGGCAGCCAGAATTTTCTCAACATCGTAATGACGAGGCTTGCGGTAGCTGATGAACAGTGCGGTGAACAAACCCACCACCATACCGGCAACCGGCAGCGCCATCGCGCTAGGAACTTGAGCTGCAGTAACACTCAGGCCATTGTTATTCAGGTTTTGCAGCAAAATGTTGTTGAGGAAAATACCGCCAAAACCCACCGGCAAGATCATGTACGGCGCGGTCAAACCAAAGGTAATGGCACAAGCCACAGCGCGGCGATCTAACTTCAACTGTGCCATCACATGCAGCAACGGCGGGATCAGAATAGGGATAAACGCAATGTGGATAGGGATGGCGTTTTGCGAAGAAATCGCAATCAGGGTAATGGCCAGCAGCAGCATATACTTGAACCAGAACACCTTATTGGCGCTGGCTTCACGGCCAAGACGTTTGATGACATATTGTGCCAAAACATCGGTAATACCGGAGCGGGAAATCGCGACAGCAAACGTACCCAGCATGGCGTAGCTCAGGGCAATTTCAGCACCGCCACCCAGACCACCGGTAAACGTTTCAACTGTTTGTGTCAGACTCATGCCACTTAGCAGGCCGCCGATAATGGCTGAAAATGTCAGCGCAATCACGACGTTTACCCGCATCAGGCTCAGCAAGAGCATAATACTGACGGCAATAACAACAGCATTCATAGGAAAAAGGATATCATTCAGTGAAGTTGTAGAATACCGGTTAAGATTCCGTATTCACTGGCATTTGTCGAGCATAAATTTTGACATCCGAGTAGTTATATTGAGGCAAGTCGTGATTTTTGCTGTGACAACCGCCTACTGTTTGCAAAAAGCCAATATCTAACCAATTGTATTTTAAGGTTTGTTTTTTATAATTGCCTTTTTTCTCATCACTATCGCGATTCTTGGCCGCGTAGCAGAATCAATCTCAATACATTGCGCTGAATTCAGGCTAAAATGCAGTACTTTTCTTGTTTTGAATGGGCGGAGATCGAATGGGCCATTTTGTGTCGGGCAACGTAAGCTTGCAGCTGGAGCGTTATCCGGAAGAGGAGTCTGCCGAGTTACAGGCCTGGGAAGCGGCGGATGAATATCTGTTGCAGGAATTAGAGGGCGTGCAACCGGGTGGGCCGGTACTGATTTTTAATGATCAGTTTGGCGCACTGACTTGTGCTTTGCATTCGCATCATCCGATCAGTATTGGCGACTCCTATATTAGCCAACAGGCTTTGCTGCGCAATCTGGTTCGTAATGAACTGCCAGCTGATTGTGTAGCTTGGCAAGATACCTTGCAGGCGCTACCCGAAAATCCAGCGTTGGTGGTGATTAAGATCCCGAAAACCTTAGCCTTACTAGAGCATCAATTATTGATGCTAAAGGCGGTGATGGGGCCACAGACGCAGATTTTGGCGGCAGCGAAAGCGCGCGATATTCATACCTCTACCTTGAAGCTGTTTGAGCGCATTATTGGCCCTACGCGTACCAGTTTGGCATGGAAAAAAGCACGCCTCGTGTACGCCACGCCAGATCTGGCTCTGAGTGCGCCGGTATCGCCTTATCCAACGGTGTGGACCTTGGAAGGCAGCGGCGAGCGTATTCATAATCATGCAAACGTGTTTTCTCGCGCATCACTGGATATTGGGGCGCGTTTTTTCATGCAACATATTCCTTCAGGCATGAGCGGTACGCTGGTGGACTTGGGTTGCGGCAATGGTGTGATTGGTCTCACTGCATTAAAGCAAAATCCAGATGCGGACGTTATTTTCATTGATGAATCTTATATGGCGGTGCAGTCCAGCCGGATAAATATTCAGGAAAATCATCCGGAATTTATGTCACGCTGTCGTTTTATTGTCGGAAATAGTCTGGAAGATATTCCTGCTAATTCGATTCAGTTGATATTATGTAACCCACCATTCCACCAATTGCAGTCAATTACAGATCATATTGCATGGCAAATGTTCCGCGATGCGCGTCGTTGTCTGAAAAAAGGGGGCTGGTTGCGCATTATTGGTAACCGTCATCTGGCATACCATCTGAAATTACGTCGTCTGTTTAATCAGTGCACGACAGTGGCTGGAAATAAGAAATTTGTCATCCTGCAGTCAGAGAAATAAAAGACGGCTTGTCGGATGATGCTAGAGCTAAATCGGTACGGTGTTGCGTGAGCAGCGCCGTATTTGTTTGGTTTTTTGTGGCGTGATACTTTGCGCCTGATCAAATGTCGTGCATTTGTTAATGCTGATCGGATGAGTGCTCTGCGGCATTTAAACGATGAATGTCGCCGAAATATCGTAGATATTTTCAATTCCTGATATTCATCAGGGTTATCTGAATGGGTGAATTGCAATTTAATCGATAGTATATATTGGCAGATGCTGAAATTCGTTCTATTATAGAAGTCTCGCAGTCATCATTATCTATGATGGCTTACTATTAGAACAATATCTGTTAGTTGCATTCATTATGTCACAAGAAATTATTAGCTTATTTAAAAACATTCGTTCTCTGCGTGCATTTGCTCGCGAAGTGGATCTGGAAACTTTAGAATCTGTACTGGAAAAGCTGACCGTCGTTGTTGAAGAGCGTCGTGAAGAGCTGTCCACGCTGAAAGCGCAAGAAGAAGAGCGAGCGCGTAAACTGGAACAATACCGCGAAATGCTTAAAGAAGACGGTATTGATCTGAACGATCTGCTGGATATCGTGGCAAAAGAGCCAGCGAAGAAGCAGGGTAAGCGCGCGCCACGTGCACCTAAGTACGAATACTTGGATGAAAACGGCGAAGTTAAAACCTGGACTGGCCAAGGCCGTACTCCGAGCGTAATTGCTAAAGCGCTGGAGAAAGGTGAGTCTCTGGATACTTTCCTGATCAAAACTCTGTAAGTTTGACCGCGTCTGCAAACGGATAATGTTTCAGTGGCGAATGGCTGGGTTAAACGTACCTGACTACCGCAGCGAGCTATGGCTAAGTAAGCCATAGCGGTAAATCGCGGTAATGTGGTGCGCGGTAATGTAGTGTTAGCTGCGGTGCTGGCAACAGTCTTCCCATCCGCTCGTCATTATGGGTTTTCGGAGTGACCCGCAGTATCTCTGATCTTAACCGGTATATGCTGTTATATCGTGAGTTTGTCTAACGTCAGGGTGCTGTTTTACAACGTGCAAGCACAGTACAAAGAATATAACTATAGAGTTAGTGCGACATTGTGTAATGTCATGATTTCAAAAGGAGCCGAAAGGCTCCTTTTTTCGTTTATGAATTATCAGTAACGTTATTGTTTTTAATATAAAAAATACAGCCACGGGCGAAGATAGGTTCAGTGCGATTGATGCCCTTGTTTTGCCTGATATTTTACAATCAGGCTGTGGACGTTTGGATAGTAACTGCCGGTAATGCTTGGCGAGAGTAAAAACAGTAATACGCCGTTTGGCTATGACTACTCCGAGGTATTTTCGAGGTGTTTACTCAGTTTTTATAGGGGAGTATCGGTTTATGGTTAGTACTATTATCCGGCGTATCATCACAGCAATCATTTTATGAATGTACATACAAAATTTTAAATCAACGTTACCAAGATGAGTGACTTTTCTGCCGTGCGTACAGGACGTTTAGTTTCTGTCATATGACGTTTATAGGCCACGATGTTAGGTGGGTTATGCGAGTGATGTGCATAGGATAATAGACTGCCGAAAGGGGAGATTATTTGCCGCAGATCTGAGTTGATCCTGATTATCTGTTTGTTATCTATCTTGTCTTGCTTATGTAGTGTGTTGTTTTTCCTTTTTTCATCCCTCTTCTTTTGTCTTTCTTCTTATCTTGTTGCTTCCTTTGCTGATGATTCTTAGTTGCTACATAACCGGTTTTTTCTCTGGGACTGAAAGGTGAGATTCTTACGCGAGGTAGTTAGGTGAGAATGTAAAAACATTCCTAACAAATGATTACAAGTCATGATGATTTTGCAGATTACTATCCTATATATCATTTAAATCACAATTGATGGATAAAGGCGTTAATTGATTGGCGGTCTATGTTGTTGCTGATTTTTGCTGTCGATAAATTGACTCGCATCACAAGCGCATAAAATTGGTCTATGCTTGAAATTTGATTGGATTGGCTAAACGTGTTTGAGGCGGAGGTAATTACACTGGCTGAACTTGATGTGCTCGAGGAAGTAAAAACAGACTGGACATCATGACGAGAATTGCCATAATGCACTGTATAAAAAAACAGTGTTAAATCGACGTTATCTTACAGGTAAGCAGTACGCAGGAGTAACGGTACGGATCGCGCTTAAGGATGAGTGAACAGGAATGCAGTCATTCAGGATGAAACCGTAAGGGTGTGACTAGCTGGAGTAAGGGCTGGTAGCGGCGACATTAACGAATCAATGAGAAGAAACCTGTTCATACCGCACTATTGGGCATGCGTAATATTCCGCATGGCTGGCGGGTGACGATCATACTTGAGGCGGATGGTTATGACTGAACTTAATCTCGATTCAGTAGCAGATGAATTGCTGACAGTGATCCGTAAACACCTTGGTGATGAGGCGGATATCAACATTTTGGTGATGGAAAACACCCCAAATCATATGCGGTTGAAAGTGGAAGCGCAGGGGCGTGAAGTGTTCAATATCGCGCTTAAAGGCGAGTAACCCATTTACCACCCACATCGGGGCAAGATTGGTAACAGAATGCTGATTGGTATACACTCTCGCCCCTTAATTACTCGGGTTTTACAGGGTTTTGCTGACTGATGATGGTAAGAGATAACCGGTTAGAGCTGCTGGCGCCGGCCAAAAATCTGGCGTTTGGTATTGAAGCAATCAAACATGGTGCGGATGCGGTGTATATCGGCGGTCCGGCCTTTGGTGCCCGTGCAGCAGCCGGCAACAGTGTGGCAGACATTGAGCAACTGGCGGCCTTTGCGCATCGCTATGGTGCGCAGGTGTTTGTGGCACTGAATACCATTTTGAAAGATAGCGAATTGGCGCAAGCGGAAGTGCTGGCGCATCAAATCTGGAATGCGGGCGCAGATGCGTTGATCGTGCAGGATCTGGGATTGCTGCAATGTGATCTGCCGCCGATTGCGCTGCATGCCAGTACGCAGCTGGATAACCGCACACCGGAGAAAGTCCGTTTCTTACAGGATGTCGGTTTCTCACAAGTCGTGCTGGCTCGTGAGCTGAGTTTGGAGCAGATCCGCGCGGTATCTGAGCAGACATCAGTACAGCTGGAGTTTTTCATCCACGGTGCGCTGTGTGTGGCCTACAGCGGTCAGTGCTATATCAGTCATGCGTTAACCGGCCGCAGTGCTAACCGCGGTGAATGTGCGCAGATTTGCCGCGTGCCATGTTCGCTGAAAACCCGAGAAGGGGAGACGCTGGTACAAGATCAGCATCTGCTATCCCTTAAAGACATGAACCAAACGGCCAACTTACGTGCGATGATTGATGCGGGTATTCGTTCGTTCAAAATCGAAGGCCGTTTGAAAGATCTCTCCTACATCAAGAATGTGACGGCGTGGTATCGCCAGCACTTGGATGAGATTTTGGAAGAACGTCCTGAGCTATCGCGTTCTTCTGCGGGGCGAAGTCAGTACAGCTTTGTGCCGAATCCTGATAAAACCTTCAACCGAGGTAGCACCGATTACTTCTTGTTGGGGCGTCAGCCAACGATCACTTCATTCCGCACGCCGAAATATATCGGTGAGGAAGTGGGTAAGGTGACTCGCGTTGGCCCGAACTGGTTTGAAGTGAGCGGTGAGACTGAGTTTAACAACGGTGATGGCCTGTGCTATTTCAATGCGCGTCAGGTGGTTAATGGGTTGCGGGTAAACCGTGCGGATGGTCGTCGCTTGTTTACGGCAGAGCCGGTACGGGGTTTGACGGTAAATACGGTGTTGTACCGTAACCGCGATCAGGTGTTTGACGGCACGCTGGAAAAAGAATCTGCGACTCGCCAGATTGGTGTCACGCAGCACTTTAGCGAAACAGCCGACGGTTTCCTGTTGCAGATGACCGATGAGCAAGGTTTTAGCGTTAGCATCCCGTTAGCGGTAGAGAAGAGTCCGGCGAACAACCCTGAGCGAGCGTTCCAAAGTATCCGTGAGCAGTTGGCTAAACTGGGTAACACGTTGTTCTACTCGCAGCACATCGATGTGACATTAGAGCAGGCATGGTTTATTCCGGTTTCTGCGCTAAATGCGTTACGTCGTCAGGCGGTTGAGGCGTTAGAAGCGGCGCGCATCAATGGCTATCAGCGTCCGCTGCGCCATCAGGCCATTGGTAATCCGGCTTTCCCACAGGAAAATCTCAGCTATCTGGGTAATGTGTATAACCATGCGGCGGAAAATTTCTATCGCATGCATGGGGTCGATGACATTGCGCCGGCTTATGAGCTGAATCAGGAAGCGGATGAAGTGTCGCTGATGATCACCAAACACTGTTTGCGCTATACCCAGAATATGTGTCCGAAAGAGGTGAAGGGATTAAAGCCGGATCCGCTGGTGCTGGAGATGGGTAACGACATTTTCCGTCTGAAGTTTGACTGTAAGCGCTGCGAGATGCATGTGCTGGGAAAACTGAAAAGCAAAGTACAGCGTAGCGCGAGCTAATTTAGCAAAATTTCGTCTTGATAACGCCTAACACGCTCAATCAACTCAATAAAATAACAGGCGCAATCAACATTCAACATGCCGTGGATAGGCGAAGGAGAATTACACCCGTTCGCTGCCACGGTATTTTTTTAACGCCCAGCGACCTACGCCAGTGAGAACCACGGTGGTCAAGCCAATCAACGCATTGTTAACCTGCTGACTGCGGGCTTTGCCGTGCAAAACCCAATGCACGAAGTGCTCACAGTTGTTAAACAGCAAGTGATACTTATCTTCCCCAAGGCGACTACGCGCGCGTTTCACTGCTTCTTGCCCTTGGTATCGGCCTTTATTGTTTTGTACGCGAAAACCAAAACCGGCATGAAATTCATCTACACTGATTTCACACACACTGCCGCTGACCGCATTGCGGTGCAGGCCGGAGTAGTGGATCACGGTATTATTGCCGATATAAATGCCGTGGTGAGAATAGCCGGGGCGTGGGGAAACTAAGTGATCGCCGGGACACAAGGCGTCAGGATACTGCGCGTGCTGCATTATCGAACCTCTTGATAACGAAAGCCGGTTTGAGGTGATGGCTAATCATGATGCGCTCATGTGCAGTGCATGATAGTCGTGATGGAAAGAAATAACACGAGAGGGATGGAGAGAAACTCATCCCGCCATGGCCATCAGCCAGATAACGGGATGAGTATAGCCGTTAATCACCGATTTCAGAAACGTGCGGTGACCGCGTCGGCCAGTTTTTCCAGCAGTTTTTCGGTATCTGCCCAGCTCAGGCAAGGATCGGTAATTGACTGCCCGTACACCAACGGCTGACCGTTAACGACTTTTTGCGCGCCTTCGGTGAGGAAGCTTTCGGCCATGATGCCGGCAATGGCTCGTGAGCCAGCGCGAATTTGGCCGCACACGTCATCACACACATCCAGCTGACGGCGATGCAGTTTCTGGCAATTGCCATGACTGAAATCCACCACCAGATGTTCGGCCAAATCAAATTCCCGCAGACGATCGCACGCTTGGGCCACATGCTTCGCTTGATAGTTCGGATCTTTACCACCGCGCAGAATAATATGCCCGAATGGATTTCCTGAGGTGCGGTAAATGGTCATATGGCCGGTTTTGTCTGGCGATAAGAACATGTGTGGTGCACGGGAAGCGCGAATTGCATCAATAGCGATACGCACGTTGCCGTCAGTACCGTTTTTAAAGCCGACCGGACACGAAAGCGCTGATGCCATCTCGCGGTGGATCTGGCTTTCGGTGGTACGGGCACCAATTGCGCCCCAGCTGATCAAATCAGCAATGTACTGACCGGTCACCATATCCAAAAATTCGGTCGCGGTAGGCAGGCCAATCGCGTTGATATCCACCAGCAGCTTGCGCGCCATGCGGATCCCTTCGTTGACCTGATAGCTGCCATCCAAAAACGGATCGGAAATCAGCCCTTTCCAGCCCACCACGGTGCGCGGCTTTTCAAAATAGGTGCGCATGACGATAAACAGGCGATCCTGATAACGTTCATGCAAAGCATGCAGGCGGTTGGCGTAGTCCAGCGCGGCCTTCGGGTCGTGAATGGAGCAAGGGCCGACAATCACCAGCAGGCGCGGATCCTGTCCGCTTAAAATATTTTCAATGCAGGTTCTGGCCTGCAATACCATCGCGGCGACCTGATCATCGAGTGGATAATCGTCAGCCAGCTGAGCAGGCGTGACTAAGCTGTCAACGCGCTCAGTGCGTAACTCATCAGTTTTAATAGACATCTAAATTCTCTTGGTAACTTCATACAGACGCGCTGTGAAGAGACTCACAAACACACAATAACGGAATTTATCCGCGCTGCAAGCAGTCCGGCCAAGATAGGTATCGATTCCCTACACAATGGAAGGAATCGTTAGCAGATTGTCTAAATTTAAAACATCTGACGGTTAAGCTGCATGATGTCCATAATTTTGGTTGAGATCTCCTCTACCGAGAAGTTGGTTGTATCGATAAAGGGAATTCGCTCGCATTGATATAGCAGTTCAACCTCGGTCAGCTCCAGTCGGCATTGGCGTAACGACGCATAACGGCTGTTATCGCGCCGTTCACTGCGAATTGCCATCAAACGCTCTGGATGAATGGTTAAACCGAACAGTTTACCGTGAAACGGTTTCAGTGCTGCGGGCAGGCTGAGGTTATCCATGTCATCGGCAATAAACGGGTAGTTAGCGACTTTCAAACCAAATTGCATCGCCATATACAAGCTGGTGGGGGTTTTACCGCAGCGCGATACACCCAACAAAATCACGTCAGCCTGCTCCATGTTACGCAGCGAAATGCCGTCATCGTGCGCCAGAGCAAATTCGACCGCGGCGATGCGGGAGTCATATTTTTCCAAGTTACCGCGCGCCAGCCCGTGGGTTCGATGCAGGGTTGGGGTCGGGGCAATTTGCAGCTCATTTTGTATCGGGGTGACTAAGGTATTCAGAATATCCTGACAACAACCTTCGCTGCGCTCGATGATCGCTTTAATTTCCGGCATCACGATGGAATAAAACACCAATGGGCGTGAGCCGCTATTTTGATAGCAGGAATTTATTTGCTGCCGGATCGCTTCGGCCTTCTGTGGCGTTTCAACAAACGGCACGGTGATTTGTTGCAGGGTTAACGGAAACTGTGAAAGAACCGCGTGCCCTAACACTTCGGCAGTGATCGCCGTTCCGTCTGAGATATAAAATACCGTCCGTTCCAGATGAGATGACATGCAGGTGGCTCCGTAACAGGGGGTGCACCACAGTGCTATCTGGTGGCGCAGAGGCTGTGATGGCTAGAGTTTCATTTCATTGATTGAATCTGAGTCCATACTGAATCAGGCGCGGAAAAACACCAATCTGAAACACCAGAAACGTAAACCAACGCACGAAAATTGATGCTCGGTATGGCGTCAGTGAGGGCGCGCCGAGTGAACGAATCCCTTGTACTAGCAGCATTGCACTAGAAACACCGCACTAACACCATCGGACTGAAAACATCGCATTGACACAGGAGAGGCGAGCCGTGGAACCGTATGTACTCTGGTATCACCAGTTAGGCATGAATGATGTAAACCGTGTTGGGGGTAAAAATGCGTCGCTTGGCGAGATGATCGCCAATCTGTCTGGGTTGGGCGTCAGTGTGCCGGATGGTTTTGCCACCACGGCGCGTGCATTTAATGAGTTTCTGGAGCAAAGCGGGTTGAATCAACGTATCCATCAATTATTGGATACGCTGGATGTGGACGATGTACGTGCACTGGCAAAAGCGGGGGCGCAAATTCGGCAATGGGTGGTGGATACGCCATTCCAGCCCGCGTTAACGCAGGCTATTGCTGAGGCGTATGCGCAGTTGAGTGCGGATATGCATGCGGAAGGCTCGTTTGCGGTGCGCTCGTCGGCCACGGCGGAGGATATGCCGGATGCGTCATTTGCCGGTCAGCAAGAGACGTTTTTGAACGTGCGCGGGTTAGATGCCGTGATGCTGGCGGTGAAACATGTGTTTGCGTCGCTGTTTAATGATCGCGCGATCTCTTATCGCGTGCATCAAGGCTATGACCACAAAGGCGTGGCGTTGTCGGCGGGGATCCAACGCATGGTGCGCTCAGATAAAGCGGCATCGGGCGTGATGTTTACGTTGGATACGGAATCTGGTTTTGACCAGGTGGTGTTTATTACCTCGTCCTATGGATTGGGGGAGATGGTAGTTCAGGGCGCGGTGAATCCGGATGAGTTTTATGTCCATAAGCCGATGCTGGAAGCGGGACGCCCAGCGGTTGTGCGTCGGACGCTAGGCTCGAAGCGGGTGCAGATGGTCTACTCGGGTAGTGCTGAGCACGGTAAGCAAGTCGAAGTGTGTGATGTGGATGCGGCGCGCGCGCAAACCTACTCCCTCAGCGATGCCGAGGTGGAGCAATTGGCACGTCAGGCGCTGGTGATCGAGCGTCATTATGGTCGCCCGATGGATATCGAGTGGGCCAAAGATGGGCTCGATGGCCGGCTGTATATTGTGCAGGCGCGTCCGGAGACGGTGCAGGCAAATCAGCAAGTCACCGAGCGTTTCCGTTTGGAGCAAGCCGGTGAGGTGTTAGCCGAAGGGCGTGCCATCGGCCATAAAATCGGTGCCGGTACGGTGCGCATTGTGGCGCGTATCGATGAGATGGACAAAGTCCAACCGGGGGATGTGCTGGTGACTGACATGACCGATCCGGATTGGGAGCCAGTCATGAAGCGAGCGGCGGCGATCGTGACTAATCGCGGTGGACGAACTTGCCATGCGGCGATTATTGCCCGCGAGCTGGGTATTCCGGCGGTGGTCGGCTGCGGTGATGCCACTCAGACGCTGCATAATGGTATGCCGGTTACGGTATCTTGCGCCGAAGGTGACACCGGTTTTATCTACCAAGGCATATTGCCGTACAGCGTGCAAAGCTCACAGATTGATGCGATGCCGCCACTGCCGCTGAAAGTGATGATGAACGTAGGTAACCCCGATCGCGCCTTTGATTTCGCGCGCTTACCTAACGAAGGGGTGGGTTTGGCGCGACTGGAGTTCATCATTAACCGCATGATTGGCGTGCACCCGAAAGCCTTGCTCAATTTCGAACAGCAGCCAGCTGAATTGCAGCACATTATTCGCGGCATGATGGCGGGCTATGCCGATCCGGTTGAGTTTTATATCAGCAAACTCACGGAAGGGATCGCCACCTTAGCGGCGGCATTTTGGCCGAAGCGGGTGATTGTGCGGATGTCAGACTTTAAGTCCAACGAATATGCCAATTTGGTGGGTGGTGAGCGCTATGAGCCGCACGAAGAAAACCCGATGCTGGGCTTTCG
Organism: Plesiomonas sp. ZOR0011; assembly: GCF_000800945.1. Taxonomy (NCBI): domain Bacteria; kingdom Pseudomonadati; phylum Pseudomonadota; class Gammaproteobacteria; order Enterobacterales; family Enterobacteriaceae; genus Plesiomonas; species Plesiomonas sp. ZOR0011. Next base: position 78,886 of record NZ_JRKB01000013.1, on the reverse strand, counting down.
CGGTGCGTCGCGCTACGTTTCGGCATCCTTCCGTGATTGCTTTGCGCTGGAGTGCGCGGCCATTCGCCGCGTGCGTGAGGTGATGGGGCTGACGAATGTCGAGGTGATGATCCCGTTTGTCCGTACACCGGATGAAGCGCGATCCGTGCTGGCGTTGTTGGCCGAGCAAGGTCTGCAACGCGGGGAGCAAGGGCTTAAAGTGATCATGATGTGTGAAATCCCATCGAATGCCCTGTTGGCCGATGAGTTCTTGCAACTGTTTGACGGCTTTTCTATCGGCTCGAATGATATGACGCAGCTGGCGCTGGGGCTAGATAGAGACTCCGGCATCATCTCGCACCTGTTTGATGAGCGTAATGCGGCGGTCAAAGCACTGCTGGCGATGGCGATTCAGGCCGCGAAACGGCAAGGTAAGTATGTCGGGATTTGTGGACAAGGCCCATCGGATCACCCTGATTTTGCGGCCTGGCTGCTGGAGCAGGGGATCGACAGTGTCTCGTTAAACCCAGATACGGTGGTGGAAACCTGGTTGTATCTGGCCGAACAGGCCGAGCGACAAGGAGCTTGCTAAAGCTTGCAGAGATAATCTGCAGCGTATCAAGCGGCTAAGTTAGCCGTAATTCAAGGGAATACCATCCGGTATTCCCTTTTGTTTGGCGCATATTGAATTGAAAATTGTGAGTGTTACAGCACACCTTGCGCCAACATGGCATCGGCCACTTTCACAAAACCGGCGATATTTGCTCCGCGCACATAATCGACATGGTTGCTCTGCGGATCGCGGCCATAACGTACGCATGCTGCGTGAATACTCAGCATGATGTCTTGCAGACGCTGATCCACTTCGCGATCTGACCAGCCTAAACGCAGCGCATTTTGCGACATTTCCAGACCCGAGGTCGCCACGCCGCCTGCGTTGGCCGCTTTACCGGGAGCAAACAGCACGCCGCACTCTTGCAGCGCATAAACCGCCGGCTCAGTGGTCGGCATATTGGCGCCTTCGGCGACGAGGCGCACACCGTTTCGGATCAACGCCGCGGCATCATCGGTATCCAGTTCATTTTGTGTCGCGCATGGCAGCGCAATTTCGGTGGCAATGCCCCACGGGCGCTGTCCGGCTAGATAGGTCAAATCGTGCAAACGGGCATAATCGGCAACGCGTCCGGCTTGCTCGTTTTTAATGCGACACAGGTCGGCCAGTTTCTCCGGCGTAAATCCAGCGGGATCGTACACTGTGCCGGAGGAGTCTGAGGCACTGATAACCTTGGCGCCCAACTCAAGGGCTTTTTGGATGGTAAATTGTGCCACGTTACCAGAGCCAGATACGGTGACGGTGCGACCGGCCAAGCTTTCACCGCGTTCGGCCAGCATCGCTTGCACAAAATAGATGAGCCCGTAACCGGTGGCTTCTGGGCGCATCGCGCTGCCACCAAAACTCATGCCTTTACCGGTAAATACGCAGGCGGCATTGTTGGTCAGCTTTTTCATCATCCCCGTCATGAAGCCGACTTCACGCGCTCCAACGCCGATATCGCCAGCCGGCACGTCAGTATCTGGCCCCAAATGGCGGTATAGCTCGGTCATCAATGCCTGACAAAAGCGCATGATCTCAGCATCACTTTTCCCTTTGGGGTCAAAATCGGAGCCGCCTTTGCCGCCGCCCATCGGTAAGGTGGTCAGGGCATTTTTAAAGGTTTGCTCAAAAGCCAAAAACTTCAAAATGGAAGGATTCACCGAAGGGTGAAAACGCATCCCGCCTTTGTATGGCCCAATGGCTGAGTTGTGTTGAACGCGAAACGCGCGGTTAACCTGCACATTGCCGTGATCGTCGGTCCAGCAAACGCGAAACTGAATTAAGCGCTCAGGCTCCACCAAACGCTCCAGCAAACCTTGGGCGGCGTAGTGAGGGTTTTCCTGAATAAAAGGCCACAGGGTTGCCATCACTTCATGTACCGCTTGCAGATACTCCGGCTGGTGGGGGTTACGCTGGTTAACACCGGCGATAAAATCGTCCAAAGAAGGTATATGGCTCATAACTTATCCTGTCTGAATTAAAATTGTGTGCACTTTGTTGTGTATAGCAAGAGCAAATTATTATATTTGTCTGTCATATCTCTACCTTTGTTTGCCATTTCAGGTCAAATGGCGCGCACTGAGTAGGGGATGAACTCGTGAGGTATAGCGCACAAAACGTACGGCGTTATCACTGTTTTCATTGTGGGCTTTGCTGTTTTAGCTGAATCGGTATTGCTGAATAAATACGCAGTGGTAAACAGACAACATAAAGCGCAGTAAGTCAGTTGCAGGGGCGTTTTATCCCGTGTAATTTTTATTCCGATAAGCGATTGATACGGTATGGATGCGCGATAAAACCGCGTATCAAGGATAAGCGCGTTATGCACGGCTCCCGTTGAAACGCTGGTTTTATGCAGACAGATTGTTGATACTGCGGGTTAAATACACATTTATGCAGGCTAGGGTGACGCCAATGATCAGGTGCGTTCACCGTGGTTTCAGGATGCAAGGCTGTAAGGGATAACCAATGATGATTCCGCAACTTTCCGACGTGCCCGGCGTAGCGCCGTTGACCCACTCTTTTTTATCGGCGCTGAGCGCAGCCGGTTTTAGTGGCGATACGGATGTGACCTATGGCGGGCGTTTGAGTATGGCGACCGACAACAGTGTCTACCAGCAATTGCCACAGGCGGTACTGTTTCCACGCTCGGTGGCGGATATCTTATTATTGACCCGCACGGCGCAGCAGGCGGAATTCAAAGAGCTCACGTTCGCCCCGCGTGGCGGCGGAACTGGCACCAATGGTCAATCATTGACGACCGGTGTGGTGGTGGATACTTCGCGCTACATGAACCGGATTTTGGAGTTAAATCTGGAAGAAAAATGGGTGCGGGTGGAAGCGGGTGTGGTCAAAGATCAGCTCAATGCTTATTTAAAACCGCACGGCTATTTTTTCTCTCCTGATCTTTCCACCAGTAACCGTGCCACGATTGGCGGCATGATCAATACCGATGCCTCCGGGCAAGGATCACTGCTGTACGGCAAAACCTCTGATCATGTGCTCGGTTTACGTGCAGTGATGCTCGATGGTTCGCTACTGGATACCGCACCGATGCCGGTGGAAGTGGCGGAGCAACTGGCGCAGCAAAAAGACCCGATTGGACGGGTTTATCAGACCGTGCTGCAACGTTGCCGTGACCAGCGTGAGCTGATTTTGGCGCGTTTCCCTAAGCTCAATCGCTTTTTAACCGGCTATGACTTGCGCCATGTATTTAGCGATGATTTGCGTCAGTTTGATTTAACTCGCCTCCTTACCGGTTCAGAAGGCTCATTGGCATTTATTGCCGAGGCCAAGCTGAACATTACGCCAATCCCTAAGCAGCGCCGCCTGATTAACATCAAATATGACAGTTTTGACTCGGCGCTGCGTCATGCCCCTTTTATGGTGGCCGCGCAGGCGCTCTCTGTGGAGACCGTGGACTCCAAGGTGCTGAATCTGGCCCGCGAAGACATCGTTTGGCATTCGGTACGCGAACTGATCACCGATGTGCCAGGTTGCGATATGCAAGGGCTGAATATTGTCGAGTATGCCGGTGATGATGCCGAGCTGATCGATGCGCAGGTGAGCGATCTCTGTCAGCGCCTCGATACACTGCTGCCAAGTCGCGAAGGTGGCGTGATCGGTTATCAGGTATGTCATGATTTAGTGGATATCGAGCGCATTTACACCATGCGCAAAAAGGCCGTCGGGCTGCTGGGGAATACCAAAGGTGCGGCCAAGCCGATAGCTTTTGCCGAGGATACCTGCGTTCCGCCGAAGCATCTGGCGGATTATATCGCCGAGTTTCGTGCGCTGCTCGACAGCCAAGGGCTGCATTATGGGATGTTTGGTCACGTTGATGCGGGGGTATTGCATGTGCGCCCTGCGCTGGACCTGTGTGACCCAGAGCAAGAGCGCTTGATGAAAACCATTTCCGACCAAGTGGTGGCGCTAACGGCCAAATATGGCGGCTTGATGTGGGGAGAGCACGGTAAAGGCTTTCGCTCGGAATACAGCCCGCTATTTTTCGGTGAAGCACTGTGGGCTGAGTTGCAACAGATCAAAACCGTGTTTGACCCAGATAACCGCTTAAATCCGGGCAAGATTTGCACGCCATTGAAAGCGGGCGCTGAACTGGTGCAAGTGGCGGGAGAAAAACGCAGTTGGCATGACCGTAAAATTCCGCTCAACGTGCGCGAGTCTTATCGCGGCGCACTGGAGTGTAACGGTAACGGCTTGTGCTTTAATTTTGATACGCACAGCCCGATGTGCCCATCAGTGAAAATAACCCGTGATCGCCGCCATTCACCAAAAGGGCGTGCCGCGTTGGTGCGAGAATGGCTGACCATGTTGGCCGATGACGGTGCTGATGTGCTGGGCATTGAGCAGCAACTGGCCGGTTCGTCATTTAGCTTTCGCGAGCTGATGGATAAAACCCGCTATACCTTGGCGGCGCGCCGTGGCGAGTATGACTTTTCCCATGAGGTGAAAGAGGCAATGGCGGGCTGTTTGGCCTGCAAAGCCTGCTCGACCCAGTGTCCTATCAAGATTGACGTGCCGGCGTTTCGTGCGCGCTTTTTGCAGCTCTACCACACCCGCTATTTGCGGCCAGCCCGAGATTACATGGTGGCGACAGTTGAGCAGTATGCACCGCTGATGGCCAAAGCGCCGAAACTGTTCAATGCCATCATGCAACCGTCGTGGATGCAGACGTTAACCGAGAAAACCATCGGCATGATTGATGTGCCTTCGCTGTCAGTGCCGACGCTGCGCGAAGAGTTGACGGGCCATGCGGCACTGACTTTCTCGTTGGAGCAGCTACAAGCGTTATCGGCAGAAGAGAAAGCTCGCCATGTGCTGGTCGTGCAAGATCCGTTTACTAGCTTCTATGATGCACAAGTGGTCGCGGATTTTGTCCGCTTGGCCGAGCATCTGGGCTTCAAGCCGGTATTGTTGCCGTTTAAACCCAATGGCAAGCCGCAGCATGTGAAAGGCTTTTTACGTGAATTTGCCCGCACGGCGGCCAGCACGTCCGAATTTTTAAATCAGCTCTCTGCGTTAGAGATTCCGCTGGTGGGCGTCGATCCAGCACTGGTGTTGTGCTATCGCGATGAATACCGTGAAGCGCTGGGTGACGCGCGCGGTACATTTGAGGTGCAATTGGTGCAGGAGTGGCTGCGTCCGCGTCTTGGCTCGGTTCCGGCACTGAGTAAATCATCAGATGTCTGGTATTTGCTGGGGCACTGCACGGAAAGCACCGCGTTGCCACAAAGCTCGGCGGATTGGAAAGCGATCTTTGCTCATTTTGGCGCCGAGTTGCAGGCGGTCAGTGTCGGTTGCTGTGGTATGGCCGGCACGTATGGGCACGAAGCGAAAAACCGAGATAATTCCCACGGAATTTATCGCCTGTCTTGGCAAGCGCAGCTGAAAATTCGGCCATTGAATCGCTGTCTGACTACCGGTTATTCGTGCCGTAGCCAAGTTAAGCGCATGGAAAAAGAGCGTATCTTGCATCCGGCGCAGGCGCTGCTTTCTATCCTGCGCAGCCAAGCGTAATCATCACTTACTGACGGATAATAAACAGAATATCACCATGAAAATTTGGAAACGAACTGCAACATTGGCTCAGCTGAATGAAATGGGCAAACACTGTATGGTAGGACATGTCGGCATCGAGTTTACTGCCATTACCCCTGATGCGCTGGAAGCGGTGATGCCGGTTGATCAGCGTACTACCCAGCCATTTGGCCTGTTACACGGCGGCGCGTCAGTAGTATTGGCCGAAACGCTCGGCTCTGTGGCCGGCTATCTGTGTACCGAAGGGCGTGAACAAGTAGTGGGGTTGGAGGTGAATGCCAACCATTTGCGCGCGATCCGAAGCGGTATGGCGCGTGGTGTGTGTAAGGCGTTACACGCCGGTCGTCGGCATCAGGTCTGGCAGATAGAGATTTTTGATGAGCAGCAGCGTTTATGCTGCAGTGCGCGTCTGACGACTGCCGTGATCGCTGAAAACACAAAAGGCGAGCAGTAAAACGTCAAACCTAAAGCAGCAATACGCTGTAGGGAAGAATACCCAGTGAAGATGCATGGTGAGCAATACAGGGCGCAGTGTGGGGCCATACTGCACCCAAAATCGGGTTGAATTACAAAGTTCCGCGCTTGCAGCGTTTGATCTGGCGGCGGCGACAGGTTCTGCGCCGGTTGCTCATATCGGTAAACGCATCTTCATGTTCTTCACGTATATGGCGAAGTTTTTCTGCCCGGATCACTTCCTGCAGCATTAACTCCTGTTCCAGCCAATTATCGACTACTGGTTTCATGGCTGATAGTCCTCAAAAAGAATATCTGTTGGTCGTGCGGGCTGGTATGACGAGATTGCGTCAGCCCGCGGGGAATCTACCATATTTTTGGCTGGCGTAAATGGGTTAACGCGAATTTGTGATCCGGTAAACAGGTTTCTTTCAATGTGTCAGGAAAGGCTCATGCAAGTTAACGATGTGCAGGTAAAGGGAGCAATCAGTGCCCTGTGGTTAGATGGGCAGGGTGGTGCTCTGCCCATTGATAAGCTGGCAAAGGCCAACACAACGCAGGCTAAAGATGCAAAACTGAGTGCAGAGCAAGGACCTGTGTGGCTGCATTTGGATTACAGCCAGCCTGATTCAGCTAACTGGATCCGCGATACCGGCTTGCTGCCGGAAAACGTAAAAGAGGCATTGCTGGGGGAAAGCTCGCGCCCGCGCTTTACCCGATTAGGGGAAGGGGTCTTAATCACCCTCCGTAGCATCAATTACAACAACGATGAGCGCCCCGATCAGATGGTGGCGCTGCGCGCTTACGTCAGTCGTGATCTGATAGTCTCTTCGCGGCGGCGGCGACTGTTTTCCGTGGAAGATCTGGAAACCGAACTGTGGAATGGTAACGGGCCGACCAACAGCAGCGAATGGGTGGTCGAGATTTGCGATTGCATGACCGATTACGCCTCTGAGTTTATCGACGACCTGCATGAAGTGATTATCGAGCTGGAAGATGGCTTGCTGGAGCACAAGATCCCCGATCGCGGACGGCTGGCGTTGATCCGCAAGCAGTTGATTGTGTTGCGTCGGTATCTGTCTCCGCAGCGCGATGTCTATTCACGCATTGCAACAGAGAAAATCAGTTGGTTCGATGATGACGATAAACGGCGTATGCAAGAGGTTTCCGAGCGATTAGGCAGAACCTTGGACGATTTGGATGCTGCGATTTCCCGTACCTCGGTCTTGGCTGATGAAATTGCGAACTTGCTGGCAGATGCCATGAACCGGCGCACTTATGCCATGTCTTTGCTGGCTATGATGTTTTTACCGATTTCGTTTTTGACAGGTCTGTTTGGGGTCAACCTAGAGGGCATTCCGGGCAAAGGCTTTAGCGGTAGTTTTCCACTGTTTTGCTTGGCGCTGGTGGGGCTTGCGGGCGGTATTGGATTTTGGCTGAAAAGAAAACGCTGGTTATAAGCGTTTTGCGAGAAAATGTGTGTCATTACAGATAATTGACTGCAATGACGCAAAAAATTGCGCGAAATCAATACTTGCAACCGCATTCAGTAGCAAACTGCACTGGCAGGTGAATACAGTGTTTAAGCGATGGACACTGTACTCCACGTTGTCTTAACTTCCTTCTATTTTCCTTGCATTACAGCAAACTTATTCTTGCTACGCCGGCATTGAAGACCGGCGTTTTTCTTTTTTGGCTCTTTCTCTTCTCTTTTTTCTGCTTTTTTGTCTGTCTTTCATATCCAAGTATGCATTTTTAGCTTACTCGCATCGTCAGTATTTCGCTTTTATTTCAGTTTTATTCTACTGCGATTTGCTGTGCTCTTTAGGTGATGCAAGTACGATAGACGCAACGTTTGTGATAAATCAGAGTTACTGAGAATGACTAGATAAATGAGAAAATAGATAAAAAAAACGACCACCCTACAATATACATAATACGTATATATTGTAACGGGCAGTCGTATTATCAGCGGTATGAATCCGAAACTAAATGTTTCGTGAACCGCTGAATTAAGCCTTCTTCAGGAAGTTGGCAACCAGAACGATTTGCACGCCGTTTACGCGGCCTTCAATGTGCTCTGGGTTGCTGGTCAGAGAGATATTCTTCACCATGGTGCCACGCTTGGCAGTGAAGTTAGCACCTTTAACGACCAGATCTTTGATCAGGGTGACAGAGTCGCCGTCTTGCAGCACGTTGCCGTTGCTGTCCAGAGTCGGGGCGGTGTCATCGTTGCTGCTGGTTGCAGCCACACCGGCTTCTGCCCATGCCAGAGTTTCTTCGTCCAGATACAGCATATCCAGCAGATCCTGAGCCCAAACTTCGTGAGACAGGTTCTTCAGCTGACGCCATGCCATTACCTGTACTGCAGGCACTTGGCTCCACATGCTGTCGTTCAGACAACGCCAGTGAGCCTGATCGGCAGTTTCAGGGTTTTCGATCTGATTACGGCATGTATCGCACAGAAGTACGGAATGATCTGCATCATCAGACGCTGAGTGAGGGACAGAATAAACAGAAAGATTATTCTCACTTCCACAGAGTTCACAGTGTGAGCCACTGCGTTCTTGTAAGATTTGCTCAATTGACATCGTAATTCGCTCGTAATACGGAATAATACAAGCAAAGTATAGCATAAACGCAGAGAAAAGGGGAGTTAAGCCTGATAGCGGCTAATTATCGAACTAAACCGGATGATTTTATTGTAAAAATCATCCGGTAGATTGTCATGTTTACCACGCAACAAGCTGCAATGTGTGCGGCTGAAATGCGGGTTTCACTATTCTGTTGATGATGACAGTGAGATAGCCCAGAGGCTTAATTTCAGTCAGCAATTTCAGCGGTTGACTCTTCATCATCTGCTGCGAATGCCAGTGGCCAGCCACCCAGACGCTTCCAGCGATTAACCAGCTCACAGAACAGCTCTGCGGTGCGTTCGGTGTCATACAGGGCAGAGTGAGCCTGATTATTATCGAACGGGATCTTGGCGGTTTGGCAAGCCTTCGCGAGCACGGTTTGCCCTAATACCAGACCACTGAGCGCGGCAGTATCAAAGGTGGCAAATGGGTGGAACGGGTTGCGCTTGAGGCCAGCACGCTCTGCGGCGGCCATCAGAAAGCCGTGGTCAAAGGCTGCGTTATGCGCGACAACAATGGCGCGGTTGCACTCATTGGCCTTTTGCTCTTTGCGCACCACTTTGAAAATCTCGTGCAATGCCTCATATTCGCTCACGGCACCGCGCAGTGGATTGTGGGGATCGATACCGGTAAACGCTAGCGCTTCCGGATTGAGGTTGGCGCCTTCAAACGGCTCAACATTGAAGCTCAGTTTCTGATCCGGCATCAACCAACCATCTTCATCCATCTTCAGCGTGACGGCCGCGATTTCCAGCAGCGCATCCGTCTGCGCATTAAATCCTGCGGTTTCCACATCAATAACCACCGGGAAATAGCCTCGGAAACGGGCGCTCAGACAATTCGGGTTAAGAGTTTTAGCCATGATTTCTCTTTGGTGCTGTACAGATCAGCGTGCGTGAAATAAAGAGAGCTTATTATTGCAATTTATGGCGCTTAACTAAAGTATTCCTTCCCGCGGTCGCTAATCACTATGATACGCAGGAGTTGCCACCGAATGATTAAAAAAGTTGTAGTTGCCGGTTTGATGCTAGTTAGCCCCTTTTTACGGGCTGAAAGGCAGTTTTTCGCCGGAATTGATGATTCTACCTGGGTGATGACGCAGGATACGCCGCTGGAATGCCGTTTAGAGCATCCGGTTCCGGGTTATGGCACCGGGGTGTTCAGCTCCCATGCCAGCAAGAAAATCAACCTCGATTTTGAACTGCAAATGTTCCGGCCGATGGCGGAAACCCGTCAGGCAACGCTGCTATCGTTACCTCCTCGCTGGATGCCAGGCACTAATGCCGGCACCATCAATACCTTAAAGCTGTTCAAGCAGTTTGATGGTTATGTGAATGGACAAGATGCATGGCGGATGTTGACCGAGCTAGAGCGTGGCCGTTTACCAACCTTGAGCTATCGTGATTGGTACTACAACAACGAACGGGTGCAAGTGAGTCTGTCTCCGGCGCACTTTAAAGGGCCATATAAGAAATATTTAGCCTGCGTGCAACGTTTGTTGCCGTACAGCTTTGATGATATTGCCTACACTGTGTTGCATTATCAGGCCAATAGCGAAAAACTGACCTTTGATTCGCAGAAAAAGCTCGATCAAATTGCGCAGTATATCCGTCATATCAAGGATGTTGAGCTGGTATTGGTGGCCGCGCACAGTGACGATCGGGAAGTGGCCTCCAATTCAGAAGAGCTGGCGCGTAAGCGAGCCGAAAACATGCAGCACTATTTTGTGAAGCAGGGATTAAAGCCAGAGCAAATTCAGCTGCAGGTACATGGTGATCAGCGCCCAGTGGCGGATAATCGTTCAGCGCTTAATCGTGGCCTGAACCGCCGCTTGATTATTTCGCTGTCGCGTGCATCGGATATGTGACTGTTAGCCAATCGAGAGCTATCGATTACGTCTTGCGATAAAAAAAGCGCTGTCACTGACAGCGCTTTTTGTTTTCACCCACAAGACTGACTTGCCGAGTGAGAGCTAGGCGAGTTTTCAACCTAAACCTTGGCTGGCCTGCTTGTTTTGGATCAGTTCGATCTTATAGCCATCCGGATCTTCAACAAACGCAATGATGGTGCTGCCGCCTTTGACAGGGCCTGCTTCACGCACGACTTTACCGCCAGCTTGCTTGATAGCCTCACAAGTGGCTGCAACATCATCAACGCCCAGTGCGATATGGCCAAACGCCGTACCCATCTCGTATTCGCTAACACCCCAGTTATAAGTCAGCTCAATCACAGCACCTGAACTCTCATCACCAAAGCCGACGAAGGCCAGTGAGTACTTATATTCTTCGTTATCGCTAGTACGCAGCAGTTTCATGCCGAGAACCTTGGTGTAGAACTCAATAGAGCGCTGCATGTCGCCAACACGTAACATGGTATGCAGAATGCGCATGGCTTATATCCTCTTCTGAAATATCATCCTTCAACTCTCATGATCGCAGGAACTGCCGCCAGAATAAACCCCCACATTGGACAATAGTGGCGCGGTGGCGAGAAATTAAATAGCGCGCCAAATGAATTTTTATTCCTTTCTTGTTGTGTGGATTTATCGCGGCCTTTCTGAGTGTGTAGCAGAACACTTTGTGTTGCGGTATGTGTCAGATCTGCGGCTGACAGCTGTTTTCATGCCGATACCTGCGATGAAATCTCATAATTATATGATTTTAAAGTTATGTTTTTGCTGAGAGGAGCCGGTGCTTAATGGAAATATTTTGCATCACTCATGCAATTAACTTTCTGTAAATGTGACCAAAATCACAGACGATAGTGGATTTGACCTGATAGATTTAATGCATGGTTATTCAATAAAAGAGAATGAAAATGCGGATATCAGTTAACGACACTACTATCATGAACCTGAGTCGGACTTTGCTTTCGGATCAGTTTACAACCAAGCAATTGTCTTCAGCATTGAAAGCCCATTGCGGCATTGAAGTGGGTTTGGCGCGGTTGAATGCGATTTTGGCGGCTAAGTACGGTAACCCGATGAAAAGCTCAACTGACAACCGCTTCTGGTCACGGGCAATGAAACCGCAAAGGGGATAAGAATTGATAAGTCAGCGATAAAAGCCCGCCTCACTGTTGGCGGGCTATTGCTGTGTTAAACGCGAGTGCATTATGTCAGTTGTTTTGTTCTGCTAGCCGAGCGTTTGGTTTGTCGTGTTGATTTGGCTTAGCGTTGCACCCAGCTAAGTTCAGAGGCTTAATTCTTTAGACTTACTTAGTTATTTAAAAACCTTCAATATAATTTTCTGCTCTATTTCTGCACTATACTGTAAGCAGTTTAAAAGCGGATAGTGCAATGAATCCCTTCATCATTTTACTTTCAGTCGTCATCAGTGGAGCCGCAATACTGGACTCTCTGGTTTTTACCGCGCCGGATATCTTTATTCCGGAAGAGGGTGTTGTCTGTGATAAACCGAAAGCATTTTGTGCCACGCAGCAGGGAATATCAAAAAATAAGACGTTAAGTCATTTTTATGTGGAGCGTAAAAATGTAAACAGTCAAACCGCATGGGATAGTCTGTTACATGCCAATCAACGTGGTGTCATTGAGTTTTCTGACGGAACGTATTGTTATTTAAAGGAAAAAACATGCCAGCCAGTATCTTTTAGCGCATGGTATATCCAAAATAGCTTATTTAACCGAACCAATAACTTGCCGTAATCATTTTTGCGTGTTTTTTATGCAAAAAGAATGAATCCCGCGAGGATAGCGTGTGTATTGTTGCATAACGGTGCTATAGTCATTCATAGAAAGGCAGTGGATGAGCCTGTAATCTATGGAATGAAATATGAGAAGTAAAATATCAATAATAATATTCTCTGGCGTATCTACGTTCATTCTTGTCTTTATTCTTTCTCTTCTTTTTATCCAATCTTATTCGGCTAATGAAACCAATGCAGCATTAACGCAGACTCGTATCAGTATTGATCAGCGCCTTGACCGAGTCGTTGGTGAAATTGATAAACTATTTTCACTTCCTCAGTTGACCTGTTCTGCGATAAAAGAAGATCTCGTTAAACTGGCAGCATTCGATGATATGGTTCGCTCTTATCTTATTGTGAACGGGGATGAGATTTACTGTTCATCGGCATTAGGCAGTCGCACTTTTTTGCTTAAAAACTATTTCCCAGATACGCGCGTAGATAAGCCTTATGGCCTGCATATGAGTTTGGGAACCGCCGCCTTGCCTAATAAGCCCATCGTTTATTTGTGGGTAAAAGATCACAGCGGGCGCGTTTCTGGTGGGTTGGCGACAATCCCGCTGCCAGTTAACAGTGCACAACTTTTGGTGTCGGCCTCAGCCAAATTAACTGCGATTGCTATCGTGATTGATGACAAAGCCTTGGTGACAGGACAGCATGAGTTTCAAAGCCCGACTTCATTGCCTAAACCACTCGCCAGTATTGAGTCAGAAAAATATGGTTATCGATTGTATTTTTTTGGCAAATTGCTAACGGTAACTTCATGGTATGAGATGATCTTTTTCTCATTAACGATCAGCATGTTAGTCATGATGCTGATCTATATCTACCATGGAAAAGCACAAGATATGCGCTCGGAAATTCTGCGAGGAATCCGTGAGGAGCAGTTTTTCGTGGTGTACCAACCGGTGTTTAATTTACATACCCAAGTTATGGCCGGTTTTGAAGTGTTGCTACGCTGGAAGCATCCGGTGAAAGGGCTCATTCCGCCGGATCAGTTCATCGCGTATGCCGAGCATAATGGGGTAATTATTGAGCTCACGAAGCATATGTTCGAGCTGGTGGCTAAAGATGCCAAATTGATGAGGCAACATTTCTCACCGGGGATGAAGCTGGCGGTTAATATCTCGGCGGTGCACCTGCAATCAGAGCATATTATTGCCGATTTAAACGCGTTTCGTGCTTGCTTGCCAGCGCAGCATTTTGTCTGTGTGCTGGAAATTACCGAACGGGTGTTAATTAAAGATGATGCCGAGGCTGAACGGTTGTTTAAAGAGCTGCATGACCTCGGTTTTGAACTGGCGATTGATGATTTTGGCACTGGCCATAGTGCTCTGATTTATCTGCAAAAGCATAAGATGGATTTTTTAAAGATCGATAAAGGTTTTATTCAATCCATCGGGCAGGAAACAGTACATACCCCAGTGCTGAATTCGATTTTGCAGATGGCAACCGATCTTTCGATGAAGGTGGTTGCCGAAGGGGTAGAGACAGAAAAACAACTGACCTATCTACGTCGGAGCGGTGTTTTGTACGCGCAAGGTTATTATTTCAGTCGGCCGCTGACGTGTGAACAATTGCTGCATGATGTGAGCCATACCGACTAGCACGGGCTGCCAGCATGGCTCTGTAGTTAATTGCGAGAGTTAAGTGTGTGTGAAGCGCCTGTGGCCAGCAGCGCAGATGACGTTTTTCACATATTCACATAGTGGAACTCACGTGGTTGAACTTATGTGCGGCGTTGAGGTGGTGTGCTGCGCGGCGGACAGAGATAACAGGCTAAACGCCATGTCAGATAAGCCGCCAACAGGCTGACCGGAATCGCACCCAGAATATCGAACGGGAAATGGACGCCCAAAAATACCCGCGCCCAACTGATCGCCACGCCGAGTAACAGGATTAGCCAAGCGCTTTGTGTTTTCCCGCTAAGTTTTCTCTCTTTGACGGTTCTTTCACTAAACAGCAGATAAAAGCCGAGGCTGAACATTAACGTGGCATGTCCGCTTGGGAATGAGGCATTGGCATTGTGGAGCAGGTAGGTTTTCCCGATAGGCACCATAAACGGGCGTGGATGCGGATAAATCTTGCCAATAATAAAGCAGGCTAAATAGGCTAGTAGGGCACAGATAAACAGTGCAATGATATGCTGCTGGGTCTCTTTATCGCCGCGGATAAATTGAAATATAAACGTGGCTAAAACAATATAAATAAGCCAACGAGCAATAAAATGAGCTGTGCTGATTAACCACAAGGGCGTATCGGCTGTGGCGTTAATCAATAAGAAAAGATGCTGATTCAGCGCTTCCATCATCATGTCCAAAAGCAAGGTTTCACATGACTATAAACACTGTCAGAGAGGTGAGCCATAGTGGGGACGAAGAACGAATTTCCTGTATCAGATTGATTTAATTTTTGCTGTCACACTCGGCCGTTGCACAGGGGAAGGTAGCTTCATTGGGGGGAACATTCATTAGGTGAAGAACGCTGTGCATGATCAAGAAAGCTCAGCATGATCAACAAAGTGACCATGCTGAGCTCAGTTTTCGTGGATTAAGCGCTTTCGCGGATTCAGCCAATGCGGGTTAGCGAATCTGCGCGGAGAGGGATTTACTCTTCGTCAGTAAAATACCAATAGCCGCAATTCACCAGCTCTGTGAGCGTCGACATCAGTGCTGGGTTACCCAGATTGTCACCCAGATCGTCGGCAGTGAATGATTCCTGATCGCACAGCAGATGACGAACTTCAGCGCAGCCTTCTGGCAGATGCAGCTCTTCACCATTGATAAAGCAGCGCTCACCGATATAAAACGCACGCAAACCACCAAGGCGATACAACGGCAGCGCATCTTGCTGCAGCATGTCGTAAATTTCTTCGGTGGTGAATTCTGGATCGGCCGGAGCCAGATCTAACTCATGGCTCGATTGGCTGATGAAACTGCCGAACCAGTCAGTAAAGATGGCGGGATCTTTCAAGGTCGCCAACATCATGGTTTGCAGCTTGTTCAATTCAGCTTCAGTGATCGCGCCAGGAGTGCGAGTCAGCGCTAGTTCAGGATCGTCATAGCGTTGATTGCCAAGATCATTGGCCAGCAGGTAGTCCGCAAAGCTGCTGATCAGGTCGCGCTGATTCGGCGCACGGTAACCCACAGAGAAACTCATTGAGGTTTCCAGTGAGTAACCATCGTGCGGGAAGCCAGGCGGAATATACAGGATATCGCCGGTATTGAGCTCTTCATCGATAATCGGCTCAAATTGCTCAACATGCAGCAGACTTGGGTGCGGGCAGTGCTCTTTAAGCGGCAACTTGTCCCCAACGCGCCAGCGGCGACGACCTGAACCTTGAATGATGAATACACCATACTGATCGATATGCGGGCCAACGCCACCTTGCGGTGTTGAAAACGAAACCATCAGATCGTCAAAACGCCAGTTAGGCAGAACGCGAAATGGCGTGACCAGCTGCGCAGCCACTGGATGCCAATGGTTAACTGACTGTACCAGCAGTGACCAGTGGGTTTCACCCAAGTGGTCGTAGGCTTCAAAAGGGCCATGTTCAGCTTGCCAAGTTTGATTTTTAAAGCTCACCAAACGGCTGTCGGCATCGGGCTCCATCGCTAAACCGGCCAATTCATCCGCGGTCAGCGGATCGACAAAGCCAGGGAATGCTTGGCGTAGGATCACCGGTTTTTTCTGCCAGAATTCAGCCATGAATGCTGGCCAATCAAGATTAAGTTGATACTGCATGCGGTTGTGTTCCTGTCGTACTTTTATCCGCGCATTATACGTGTTTTAGGGTAAAGCGCCTTGTCTTCTTGATCGGCAAAGGTAACCGTAAATTTCGCGCCACCTAGCAAACTTTGCGCTATCTCAATTTTACCGCGGTAGCGTTCTAAGATACTGGTGGCGATGGCTAATCCCAAGCCTTGTCCTGGTTTGAGCGTATCGGCGCGTTGCCCTCGTTGGATCACCGTTTCGCGCTTGGCTGGGGGAATGCCGGGGCCATCATCTTCAATGATGAATTGCAGCACATCGCCTTGCTGGCGCGCAGAGATGGTGACGAATTCGAGGCAGTACTTGCAGGCGTTATCGATGATATTGCCCATCACCTCCATAAAATCCTCCCGATCGCCGCAGAAAATCAGCTCTGGCGGGATGTCTAGCGTCAGGCTTACGCCTTTACTGGCATAGACTTTATTCAGCGCGCCACAAAGCGGGTCAAGCATGCCGGGTACGGAGGTCAATTGCCGGTGTAATGGATCATCGTGGGGACGATCAGCGCGGCGCAAGTAATAGCCAATTTGCTGCGAAATGCGATCGATTTGCTCTTGCAAGACCGGTTCGGCTTCCTCCAGTGAGGTTTTTTCGGGCGATAAACGCAATGAGCGTAGGGTGCTTTGTAGCACCGCCAGCGGGGTTTTAAGGCTGTGCGTTAGATCGCCGAGCGTGGCGTGGTAGCGCTCTTGCATCTGCTTTTGCGAGCTGATCAAACGGTTGAGGTTTAAGATCAAGCGGCGCAATTCTTGTGGTGGCTTGGGGCGTAAATCCAGATGTTCGCGGTCGTGGGTTTCTAGCTCTTCCACCTGCAACGAAAGCTCAGCGATGGGGCGCAAGCTCCAGTTGGCCGCCAGCCATAACAGTGGCATCACCAGCAGCAAATGTGCGACCAGCACCCATTCGAATAAGGTCCAGACATAATCGGAGTCTTGTAACTCTTGCGGAACGGCATCGAGGGTGACGATGGTCATCGAAGGAAGCTCGTTCATCGCCGGATAGGTGTTAACCGCTACCGAATAGGTCACATCATCATCAATATAATCCGGTAGGCGGTTTTTCAGCCGCTCGTTACCCAGCAGCGGATACGTGGCGATGGGGTGTGGGCTATCAATTTCATAGAAACCGGGTTTTTTCAGCCATTCGGATCTGATTTGCTCTTCAAACTCCGGCAGGTCAGCCAGCCGCCACAGCAGCTTGCCGTCCGCATCATAAATCCATGCCAGGAGCATTTTGTTGCGGATCAGCGTTTTTGGCACGTTAACGTTCAGTTTGCCGTCTTGCCAATGGGCAAAATTGATGAACATGTTGCCTTCGCTGCTCATCAAGCGGTAGGTGTTACGTTCAAATACGTACACATAGCCGCCGATGGCGACCACGCCATACAGCAGAGATAAAAAACCCACCAGCAGAGCGGTTGCCAGCAGAAAACGCAGCCGCAGCGACTGGATTTTAAAGAGCGGCGAGGTCCGTTTCATTGGCACTGCAACTCAAAACGGTAACCTTGACCGCGGATGGTGGTGATCACCTCATTCAAGCCTTCTACTGCCAGCTTGCGCCGTAGGCGTCCCATTAATACATCAATAGTGTGGGTTTCGCGCAGTTCGGCATCGGCATACAGCTGAAACATCAGGGTATCTTTGCTGATCACCTGCTGATGGTGACGCATCAGGTATTCCAAGATCTTGTATTCGAACGCCGTTAACTTCACGGCTTCTTGATTGATGGTCAGCTCACGGCGTGACAAATTAAGCTGATATGGCCCTGCCGTCATATAGGTTGACGTGATCCCACTACTGCGGCGGACCAGCGCTTGCAGCCGAGCGACTACCTCTTCGAGTTGGAACGGTTTGGTGACATAGTCATCGGCTCCCGCTTCCAAACCTTGGACCTTTTCTTGCCAGCTATCTCGGGCGGTGAGGATCAGGATGGGTAATTTTTTCCCACAGGCGCGCCAGCGGCGGATCAGCGATAAGCCATCTTCATCCGGTAAACCTAAGTCGACCACCGCAATATCCAGTTCATGCTCTTGCTGGAAATAATCCGCTTCTACCGCATCTTTGGCAGCATCCACCTGATGTCCTTGCTCTTCGAGCTGTACCTTAAGATGGTGACGAAGCAGGGCATTGTCTTCAACAATCAGAATCCGCATGAGAACCTCACAACAGGGGCGCGACAAAGACAGCCTGTATTGTATACCGCAATGCGCCCAAGGAAATGTGGCAATAATAGAGTTATTTAGTGACCAAGAGGCGCGCTACGCAAACACAGCTTTGCCACCCAAATACATGCCACGAAAAAATAAAGGGACGAGTGTAAGCATAGAGTATGCCGCATCTTGGTTAAACCAACGATAAATAACAAAAAAGCCGGTAACACAGTTACCGGCTGATTCAGCATGCTAGCAGAGGCTATACACGATAGCGCTTGGTGATGTAAGACTTAAAGCTCATCCACCATTTGTGCCGCGCGGCCAATATAGCTGCCCGGCGTCATGGCCTTCAGGCGTGCTTTTTCGTGTTCTGGCAGCTCCAGACCATCGATAAAGCTTTGCATGCCTTGCGCGTCAACACGCTTGCCGCGGGTCAGCTCTTTGAGCTTCTCATACGGCTTTTCGATGCCGTAACGGCGCATTACGGTTTGGATAGGCTCTGCCAACACTTCCCAGTTGTGATCCAGCTCGTCGGCCAGATGGTCGGCGTTCACTTCCAGCTTGCTAATGCCTTTCAGGGTAGAGGCATACGCAATCAGAGAGTAACCCATGCCCACGCCCAAGTTACGCAGAACGGTGGAGTCAGTCAGGTCACGCTGCCAGCGAGAAACTGGCAGTTTAGCGGCCAGATGGTCAAACAGCGCATTGGCCAAGCCTAAGTTGCCTTCGGAGTTTTCGAAGTCAATTGGGTTAACTTTGTGCGGCATGGTAGAAGAGCCGATTTCACCGGCGATGGTCTTCTGCTTGAAGTGGTTCAGTGCAATGTAGCCCCACATGTCACGATCGAAGTCCAACAGGATGGTGTTGAAACGCGCCATTACATCAAACAGCTCGGCGATGTAGTCGTGCGGCTCGATTTGCGTGGTGTACGGGTTCCATGTCAGGCCCAGTGACGTCACGAACTCTTCGCTGAAACGGTGCCAATCCACTTCAGGGTAGACCACCATGTGCGCGTTGTAGTTACCGACCGCGCCATTGATTTTGCCCAGAATCTCAACTTGTTGCAGCTGCTTAAACTGGCGCTCCATACGGTAAGCGACGTTCGCCATCTCTTTACCAACGGTCGATGGCGTTGCTGGCTGGCCGTGAGTACGCGACAGCAGCGGCATATCGCGATAGGTGTGCGCCAGACCTTTGATCTCATCAATCAGTTTGCGCCACAGAGGCAGGATCACAGTTTCACGCGCGGTGCTCAGCATCAGACCGTGAGACAGGTTATTGATGTCTTCGGAGGTGCACGCAAAGTGGATGAACTCATTCACGGCGTGCAGCTCAGGGATCGCAGCTACTTTTTCTTTCAGGAAGTACTCCACGGCTTTCACATCGTGGTTGGTTGTCCGCTCAATGGTCTTGATACGCAGCGCGTCTTCTTCGTTGAAGTTGCTGACGATGTCGTCTAAAAACGCATTGGCCTGCGCGCTGAAGGCAGGCACTTCGGAGATCCCCTGGCAGGCTGCCAGTTTTTGCAGCCAACGTACCTCAACTGTCACCCGGAATTTCAGTAGGCCAAATTCACTGAAGATACTACGTAAAGCCGTAACTTTATCGCCGTAGCGGCCATCAATCGGGGATACAGCGGTCAGTGCGGACAGTTCCATGGGTATAAAAACTCCTGAGTTCAGAGATTAAAGGGATCCTAAAATTCGCTTGGCTTGGTCAACTAACCGGCCCCGCGAGAAAATCAATTGCAGACGGCTACCGCCAACCTGACGCCACAGCACGGCCGCGCGAATACCGGCCAACAACGCAGCGCGAACGCGGTTTTGCACCAGCGGACTTTGCAGTTGTATTGGTGAGCCAGTGACTTGGATGCGTGGGCCGAGTGGGCTGATTACATCCACGTAAATGGCGGCGATAGCGCTGATCATTTGCTCATCGAGCAGATCAAAGTGTTGCTGCTGACGATCCAGACCTTGGATCCGATCGGCCAGAATAGACAGGCTGTCTTTACGTGCGGAGAGTTTCTTTTCCAGAATGATGAGGCCAATCAGGTAGCGGGTCAGTTCACTGTCTTGCTGGCCACTGAGGCCGGAGAGTTGGGTAATCAGCGTTTCAAGACCTAGCTGTAGACTGTGAGGCGACTGGCCGAATACATCCAGCGTGGAGGAGGGGGCCGTCTGCATAATACTGGTGAGTGAGGCGCGTAGCGCCTCACTGTTGGCATTACCATTACGGGAGATATCTTGTACTAGCCGAACGGCTTGGCACATGCCGGCAAGGGCGTAAACAATATCTGTCGTATTTTTTGCCACTGAATCACTCCCTGATTTGGGCTTCGATAATACCGCCGCCCAGACATACTTCACCTTGATAGAAGACCGCAGATTGACCTGGTGTTACGGCAATTTGCGGTTCGTCAAAGCGGACTTCGATTTCATCTTCGCCGCGCGGGATTACCGTACAGGCGATATCTTGCTGACGGTAGCGGGTTTTCACGCTGCAGCGGAAAGTTTCTTGCACGGTTTCGCGGTCAACCCAGTGCAGCTGGCGGGCAATCAGGCCCTGTGATTTCAGACGCGGGTGATCATGACCTTGTGCGATGATCAAACGGTTATTTTCCGTGTCTTTATCGACCACGTACCAGGCTTCGTCGGTACCTTCTTTGGTGCCGCCTATCAGCAGACCTTTACGTTGACCCAGTGTATGGTACATCAGACCTTGATGTTCACCCATCACCACGCCATCCACGGTGACAATCTGACCCGGCTGTGCAGGCAGGTAGCGCGCCAGAAAATCACGGAACTTACGCTCACCGATAAAGCAGATGCCGGTGGAGTCTTTTTTCTTAGCTGTTGCCAGACCGATCTCTTCGGCAATGCGGCGCACTTCCGGTTTTTCCAGCTCGCCGACAGGGAACAGGCTCTGTGCAACCTGCTGATGACCCAGCGTGTACAGGAAGTAGCTCTGGTCTTTGTTGTTGTCCAGACCGCGCAGCAGTTGTGCTTTACCCTCTTTTTCACCGCGACGCACATAGTGACCAGTAGCGATGTAGTCCGCGCCCAGATCTTCGGCGGCAAACTCTAAGAAGGCTTTGAATTTGATTTCTTTATTACACAGGATGTCCGGGTTTGGAGTCCGGCCGGCCTTGTATTCCTCAAGGAAATGCTCGAATACATTATCCCAGTATTCTGCCGCGAAATTCACGGTGTGCAGCTTGATGCCCAGCTTGTCACAAACAGCTTTGGCATCGGCCAGATCCTGTGCCGCGGAGCAATATTCGTCGGTGTCGTCTTCTTCCCAGTTCTTCATAAACAGGCCTTCGACCTGATAGCCCTGCTGCTGCAGCAGGTAAGCAGAAACGGAAGAGTCAACCCCGCCGGACATACCGACGATCACTTTGATATGGCTGTTATCAGACATTTATGTACTACACCTTTGCGGCCAATAGGCCAGTTTGAAGAATGAGGTAAATTCTCGCTGAGAATTCCGGTGGCAGATTTTAGCACATCCACAGGGCCGCGCACAGTGTGGCGCTTGCCATTGCGGGCACGCTCTGCGCAGAGAAATCTTCACGATTTAGAGCCTATTTCGGTTGCCTATCTCTGTGGGGGTTTAGACAACCGCAAGCACGGAAAGAGGGATACGCTCTGGCTGTAAAAACAACGAGATACTTTCCATCACCAAAGGGCTACGCAGCGCCATATGACGCATCTCATCGGCGCTGACCCAATGGCAGGCAACGATATCCGGATCTTGCGGTTCACAAGGTGGACACTGATCTAAATCGATAGCAAACGTAAAGCGAATAAATGGCGTACCGTCGGGCGCAGTCCACTGGAAGATTTTCAGCAACGATTGTGGCTGCATGCGCAGGCCACTTTCTTCCCATAATTCACGGCGCGCAGCCTCCAGCACGCTTTCATTGGCTTCCAGATGCCCCGCTGGCTGGTTGTACAAAACCTTGCCATTAATGTGCTCTTCGACCAGCAGAAACTTGCCCTGACAGTGCACCACATTGGCGACAGTCACATGCGGAGTAAAACGCAGCTTATCGGACATAAGCACCTCGTGTTGGTTTGGTATCTGTGGCACTGGATGGTGCGGCGACATCTTTCCATTCGCCATTCGGCAGATTATCCAGCGTCCATGGCCCCATTTGGTAGCGGATCAGGCGTAGCGTCGGGAAACCGATATGGGCGGTCATCCGGCGCACCTGCCGATTACGGCCTTCAAACAGCGTGATCTCAAGCCAGCTGGTGGGGATATTTTTACGCTCCCGAATCGGCGGGTTGCGTGGCCATAACCAGCTTGGCTCTTCGCGCAGCGCGATTTTCGCAGGCAGCGTAGGGCCATCTTTTAATGTCACCCCATCGCGCAGCTTTTGCAGGTCTTCTTCGCTGGGAATACCTTCGACCTGTACCCAGTAAATTTTGCCGGTCCGCTTGCCCGGTTGGGTCAGTTGCGCTTGCAGCTTACCATCATTGGTGAGCACCATCAGCCCTTCGCTGTCACGATCCAGACGACCGGCGGCGTACACGCCCTGTACCGGGATAAAGTCCTTCAATGTGGTACGACCAGATTCATCAGTAAACTGCGGTAGAACATCAAACGGCTTGTTGAACAAAATGATCCGTTGTGGCGCAGAGGGTTGTGACGGTTTGCGATCCACACTGCGTTTAAAATGCCGGGACCCACTTTTCTTGGTTGGACGTGCAATCATTTTCAGGATGTTCAATAAATTCTGTGAGCCGCATAGTATAGCTGATTCGGCAAGAGATTGGCGTAACAGGAATGTTCAAGTATTATTGACGCGCCTCTTACAAAACCATAACAAATGGACGCTCGAAGGAGATGTCAATGGAAAGCAAAGTAGTTGTACCAACCGAAGGCCAAAAAATCACTGTCGATGCGCAGGGCAAACTGCAAGTTCCGCATAACCCTGTGATCCCGTATATCGAAGGTGATGGTATCGGGGTGGATGTGACTCCTGCAATGAAGCTGGTGGTCGATACGGCAGTCGAAAAAGCTTACGGCGGCCAGCGCCAGATTCAGTGGATGGAAATTTATACCGGCGAGAAGTCTACTCAGGTTTATGGTGAAGATGTCTGGTTGCCGAAAGAGACACTGGATTTAATTCGTGAATACCGTGTTGCGATCAAAGGTCCTCTGACAACGCCTGTCGGCGGTGGGATCCGTTCTTTGAACGTGGCCTTGCGTCAAGAGCTGGATCTGTACATTTGCTTGCGGCCAGTGCGTTACTACGAAGGTACGCCAAGCCCAGTTAAAAACCCTGAACTGACCGATATGGTGATTTTCCGTGAGAACGCGGAAGACATTTATGCCGGTGTTGAGTGGAAAGCCGGCTCTGCAGATGCCGATAAGGTGATCAAGTTCCTGCGTGAAGAAATGGGCGTGAAGAAGATCCGTTTCCCAGAAAATTGCGGGATCGGTATCAAGCCGGCGTCAGAACAGGGCTCTAAGCGCCTGATCCGCGCGGCTATCGAATACGCTATTTTCAATGATCGCGCTTCTGTGACATTAGTGCACAAAGGCAACATCATGAAGTTCACCGAAGGTGCGTTCAAAGATTGGGGCTACGAGCTGGCACGTGAAGAGTTCGGCGCCGAGCTGCTGGACGGCGGCCCGTGGATGACCCTGAAAAACCCAAATACTGGCCGTGAAATCATTATTAAAGATTGCATCGCTGATGCTTTCTTACAGCAGATTCTGCTGCGTCCAGCCGAGTACGATGTGATTGCCACCATGAACCTCAATGGCGATTACATCTCTGATGCGCTGGCAGCACAAGTGGGCGGTATCGGTATCGCGCCAGGGGCGAATATCGGCGCTGATTGCGCTGTGTTTGAAGCCACTCACGGCACTGCGCCTAAATATGCCGGCCAAGATAAAGTAAACCCAGGCTCACTGATCCTGTCTGCTGAAATGATGCTTCGTTATATGGGATGGTTCGAAGCGGCCGATCTTGTCGTGAAAGGCATGGAAGGCGCGATTGCGGCTAAAACCGTAACTTACGATTTCGAACGTCTGATGGACGGCGCTAAGTTGTTGAAATGCAGCGAATTTGCGAAAGCAATGTGCGAACATATGTAACCCAGAATCTTTCCTTTTACCTTTTTTGGGGAGCTTCGGCTTCCCATTTTTTTTGCCTAAAAACCTCTTCTCCAAAACCTCTCCAAAATCTCTCCAAAATTCTTCTCCAAAAACACCCATTTTTTTGGATTGTTGCGGTCGGTTTTTTCGTCAGATTTTGAGCTTTACGTACTCCTTTTTACGCTCGTTATTGTACCGGTCAGTCATCATTCGAGATGAGTGACCAAGTAGCCGCTGAGTGTCGATGCTTTGATCACGGTATAGTTGTTGGTGTAGTAGCTCTTTTTATTGGGGGAGCAATAGCTCCCCCGTTTTTTACTGCCTGTCGATTTTGGTCATGTCGCTGCGGTTATATCAGTTCAGCCAGCATGGTGTCGGAGTAGGGCACCAGCGCTTCACCATTTTTCACCTTGGTGAGGTAGTCTGGGTTGGCTATCAGCGGACGTCCGATGGCCACCAGATCGAAGCGGTTGGCTTCAATGGCTGCTGCGGCACGCTCAGCGTCGTAGTTACCCACCCCGACCAAATTGCCTTTGTAGTGGGCGCGTAGATAGTCGGAGGCGCGGCCACCCAAATAATCGAAAGTCAGGTTGTCATCGAAGATGCCGAGGTGGATATAGGCCAGTGGGCGATCGTTGAGCTTGCTCAGCAGATAGTCGAATACGGCGCGATCTTCGGCGCAGCCCGTCAGATGGACATAAGCGCCCGGAGAGAGGCGAATACCCACTCGATCACCGCCGATACGGGCGCTGATGGCATCGACCACTTCCAGTGCGAAACGGCTCATGTTTTCTGGGTTGCCACCATAGTTATCTGTACGCAGGTTGGTGCAGTGGTGCAAGAATTGGTCGATGAGATAGCCGTTGGCACCATGGATCTCAATGCCATCAAAACCCGCCTCGATGGCGTTGGCTGCAGCCTGCGCATAATCCTGAATTAGCTGCACGATTTCTGCTTCGGTCAGGGCTCGCGGTACCTGATAGGTCAGCTCGCGCATGCGGGGCACTGTGCCCTCGTGCGCCACTGCAGACGGCGCTAGCACTTCCCCCTGATGGAAGAAGGGGTGGGAGAGACGACCAACGTGCCACAGTTGGGCGAAGATCTTGCCACCATTGGCGTGTACGGCGCTGGTTACTTTCTTCCAGCCTTCGATCTGCGCCTGAGTGAAGAGGCCCGGAGTATTGGGGTAACCCTGCGCATCGGGACGAATGATGACCGCCTCCGAGACAATCAGGCCTATGTCGGCGCGTCGGCCGTAATAGGCTGCCATCTGCTCGGTCGGCACCAGTCCGGGGCCTGCCATGCAGCGGGTGAGTGGGGCCATCATGAAGCGGTTGGCAAGAGTCAGAGTGTCATTAAGGCGATACGGCTGAAACAGGGTACTCATGATAGATTGTCCTGAACAAGTCATTCTTGAACGTTTATTCAAAACGTTTTTTACGTTGGGTGCAAGTGTTTTTGAATGGACGTTCAATAAAGTGGGCTTAACCGGCGGCAGGGAAAAGGAGCCATGGCTGAAGTGGAGCGTACAGACGAAGCAATACGTTATTTTGAACGGTGTAGAGCTTCTACGCAGACAAGGGCAAATTAGGGCAACTATCTATTTTTTAATATTGGCGAATAATCTGGTAATGCTTATCAGCAATCATGCCTAGTGCCCCATGCTCTAGGAGATACTCAATTTGTGAAAATTGGCCGGTAAATTTGCACGAAAAGCTCCGCGAAGAAGCTAAATTATGGCTCTTGCCGATAGAGCCTTTTTATTTCATTGCGTAACCACATTACTTTTGCATCTTGGTTATGTCGTTTATGCCACAGCAATATGAAATGAATCTCTAGCTGTGTGTACAGCGGTTCGGCAAGTGGCAATGGCTTGGCGATCAGATTGCCATGATGCCTTTGGGCATAACTGGTGCAATATGACGGTGCGATAGCAATGAGTTCATGACTTGATTGAGACGCAATATGTAGTGCTTGTTCAAAGCTGGAAACCATGATCGGAACATGGCGTTTTAGCCCTTCATCATTTAGCACATTATCAAGTGCCCAAGTCTCGTTAGCTTCCCATATCATGCTGATTTGCGGGCATGCTAGGAAGTTTTCGAGTGACCACTCCTGTTTTAAGAGAGGGTGGTCTTGGCGCAGAAAGACCACGGGACGGTCAGTAAATAGTATCTCGTGATCGATGTAATAAGGCAGTCGAGTGAGCTTGGCATGAGAGCGTCCGTACGTTTCTCGTGCGCAAAAGCCAAGATCTGCTTCACCGCTGATAATGGTATTGAGCGATTGGTGATCCCATCCTAAAACCTTGACTACCGAGTTTGGATATTTCTCATAAATAGTCATAGGTAAATCATTTAAGAAACTGATGTAAAAGGGCGACTCCATCACTAGATTGAAACTCGCCCCATCAGGAATTGCATCGCTGTTGAGCGATGCAATGCTATCGGTTAGCTGAAACCAGACCTTGAGTTCTTGCTCCAAACTCAGAGATAAGTTTGTTGGCTGTAAGCGCTGCCGAACCCTCACAAAGAGTGGATCATCAAACCAATCACGAAGTTTAGCGAGCGATTTACTCACCGCGGAGGAGGTCACACAGAGTTTTTGTGCTGCGCCCGCAACACTGCGCTCTTGCATTAAATGCTTGAATACAACGAGCAGATTCAAGTCGAGCTCATTCAAAGAACGCATTTTCCCTCTCATAACTTACTACCCGCGTAATTGATTTGGGTGATTAACCATAAACCATGGTACCAGTACTTTAACGGCGAGATAACTGAGCAAACTAACCAGTAGAGAATACATCAGCATTTCAGATGGCGTAAATTCGAGGTACCCCATTAGCCAGATGTACAAACCTGAAAGACTGATTTGCATGATGCAAAGAATGGCACTGGCAAAAGCCACATTGTCTTGTTGGCATTCATTCAATGCATCTCCCATCGCGATACCAAATCCACAAGAAAAACCAATACAGATGAGAGAAAAAGCCAAGAGCAATAACTCAATATTACCATTTAGGTGCCAGGTGCCGATGAGGCTCAACAGCGCCAGTAAGTAGGCTAAATGTGAGAACGCCAAGACGTTATGACTGCCAAAACAGCGTAATAGTAACGGAGTGAGAAATGAGGTGGCCATGCTAACGCCAGCCATTACCATCATTACGATGGAGTATTGTTCGGCGGTAAATCCCAGCTGCTTCATGAGTAATAACGGAGAGACACTGACATAAACCAAAATGTTGGTAACACTGGCGCTAGTGAGCAACGAAAGCAACATAAAGCGAGGTTCACGTAATACAGCAAATGACGTAGATAAACCTCTCTGGTGTGGGGTTACTGGTCGCGTTTCTTTGAGTAAGACGAGATTGATAAGGCCACAGCATATGGCAATGCTAGCCATGGCGATGAAAATGCCACGCCAGCTGGAGTGAGACAAAATAATGTAGCCGAGTACAGGGGCTAAAACCGGTATTACGCAAATAACGCCATTGATCATGGCGAGTGCGGAGGCAAGCCGCTCTTGGCTTAAAACATCACGAAGAATCGTGAATGACATAATGTAGAGCGCGCCAGCCCCTGCACCTTGCCAGAAACGGCCGAAATAGAAACCGTAGATGTGAGAGGCAGTTGCAGCCACCAACGAGGCGATAGTGAAGAGTAATGCGCCGGCAAGAACCACTCTTCGCCGACCATAACGGTCAGCAATCACGCCTCCGATTAACACTGTAGCGGCCATACCAAACAGATAGATTGAGAAGGCGGTATGGATCTGTGCATCATCCGCATGCAAGCTATCCGCAATATGCGGTACGGCTACGAGGTAGAGATCTATGCCTACCGGGTAAAGGATAATCATCCAGAAACAACATAATAAAAAAATTCGCATCAGATCCCCACACAGACAGGCCTTGCTACCTCTTAGAAGAGGCGGCATTAGCGTTTTTAGTCGAACCCATTTTGGTGGTAACTATATGATGATGCTCGGGTTATACCTAGTGAACATCTGGCCATCGAAACTTTCCAATCAGGAAACATCAAGAGCATGTGCGGTACTAATGAGAAAACAGCACTGGCTGAAATGGATTCACACAATGCTGCGTTTTACCGACGCTCGGAGTGAGTGATAAATTGCATAATGGCTCTTAAAATCATTTTGAATGGAGTAACTGATGAAGCGTTGTTTGCGGTCGGCGAGTGCTGGCCTTTTAGGTGCAATGTTATTGATGGCGAGCCCATTCGTGTTGGCGGCTGACACCTCACAAGCCGTTCAGTTTCAAAAAGGTACATCTGGTGCGGAGATTAAAGGGAAAATTACCGGTAGCGATGTCAGTGATTTCACCTTGGTGGCAAAGAAAGGCCAGCGTATGCAGGTGTATCTAAAGAGTAAGCGGTTGACGACTTACTATAACGTCATGGGGCCAAATAGCAGTGGGGAGGCGTTATTTAATGGCTCAATGTCAGAGGGTAACTACGACAGTATTCTACCCGAGTCTGGTAAGTATACTATTCGGGTCTACCAGATGGGTGGGGTAAAAGATGACAATAAAACCACACCATTTGTTTTGAAAGTTCGGATCTATTGAGTACTTCGGCAACCTCATGTCATGGTCGGCGTCTTAGCTTTGAATGACTGGTGAGGGCAACAATTATCGGGTCATTTATGCCCATCATACCGAGTTGCGCCTAAACGCGCATCTCGGGTTTGTATGCTTTTAATCCGCTTAATTATGCGCAATCAGCGAGTCTTTAAGCTACGTGAGCTAACCACTTACAAGGCTCTAGATTCATTTCGGTAAACTTGGCAATAAACGATGACTCTGAAGGGCTGCATGCATAAACTCCAAATTGCACCGAATTTTGCGCTGCTAGCGGTGGATTACATTTGCCCATTTCTGGCGTAGTCTCTCCCAGCTTATGCAAGTGAAATATCCG
Source organism: Plesiomonas sp. ZOR0011 (assembly GCF_000800945.1). Classification (NCBI taxonomy): domain Bacteria; kingdom Pseudomonadati; phylum Pseudomonadota; class Gammaproteobacteria; order Enterobacterales; family Enterobacteriaceae; genus Plesiomonas; species Plesiomonas sp. ZOR0011. The sequence continues at coordinate 49,492 of NZ_JRKB01000013.1, read as the reverse complement.
CATTTGCTTGAACGCTTGGCCATCAAACGATGATTCGATGAGAAAATCAGGCCCTCGGCGATTTAAGCGATACCAAATTTCTTTGGGAAGAGGGATATCCGATGTTGCCCAGTCTGAATAGCCTAAGTTGGTCACCACGCTTCCGAGTCTAGAAAATGTTGGGTTTTCATACTCTATAGAGGCTTTAACCCAATTTTCATTATCGAGGTATATGATGATGCCACATTGGTCGAACAGTGCTTGGTAATCAAAGCTTACCTTCACGGTAAATGTGAAATTTTGCTCAACTTCAATTAATAATGCAGGGGCATTATCATTACGAAAACCATAGTATGAGCGTTGCCAAAAATCTGTTTTTGGCTCCGTAGTTATCGATACGAACTCAGATGTCACTTCGCTGGTTTTTGGCTTATAAATCCATTTTCCGACAGTAAAATCCATCATTAAAACCCTTATCGCTATATAGATGTTATGTCACTCAAAGCCACCTAAATAAAAAACAATTCGAAGCTGAAGATACTTTATTTAGGTGCTTGTACGTGTTAATAATGCAATTATTGGTGATTGCATTTTTCATGTGGAAAGTATCATATAGACCATTCGCAACCTAATGTTGATGAGCCAAAACACTGAATTTTGAATGTTGAAATTTTACTTAAGCCAACAGGGCTTATCTTACTCCATTTATCGTTACCTTGTTTGTGCGTATAAATATTTCCGCCTGCGGTTACTTTTACCTTTTTGGTAAGATAATTTATGCTAACTTTCAACTCAGCTCCAGTCTTTTTTGAAAATGACAAACTATCACGACCAATCAGCTCAAAGTCATCATTGTGGTCATGCCTGAACGTAAATGTATCCGTTGAGGTTAGGCCTGTCCCGCAATTTGATACGTTAGCCAGGGTGAATAAGATCTTTCCTTTATTAATTGAAATACCACCTCCAGCTAGAAGATCTTTTTGACATGGATAGTTAATATTTCCTTCCGTAGGTAGTAGGTCACTACGGGAAATTACTTTTTCATATCGCTCATTACGACTAAATAAGACTATTAATGTTCTTGGATTAGTGTTGTACGTTTTATCTTTCTCTTTGGGATCTTTAATTATCTTATCCGGATTATTCTCTTCAATGATCAGTACGGCGTCATCTTTGCCATCGTTATTCAGATCGCCGGTTGCCTGTGAAAACATCCGCCATCCGTTAGGTACCCAATTGTTAAATATATCTGTTGCGCTGGCTATTGATGGTGACAGAGTAAGTAATAGCATGACAATTAATTTATTTGAGTGGTTCACTTTGATATCTCTTTGGTTATGTCTATATTTTTATTTTCGTGTTTTTTGGAGTTAAAATTTTGCTGGTATTTTATATCTCACTGAGTTAAAGACTCTAAATGTTCACTTTATCACCATAATGCCTAGGCTCGGAATTGAAGACTTCAACATCAAAAAATGCTCTGGTTCTAGAAAATACTTCGCGAAATTTAGTTTTAAAACTACTGAACGCTGTTGGGTCTTCTGCATTCAATCCGATTAAATTAATATTGTGACTTTTCCCAATGTAGATGGCTCTCGCGTTATGAAACTGCTGCGAGATGACAATGCCTGATGATTGGCCGAAAACCATCTTAAATCGAATAACCGAATCTAATGTTCTTCCTCCGGCATAATCACAGTAAATATCCTCAGTGGGAATGCCCAGTCTTGATAGGCTGTCTTTCATCATGTCGGGCTCGTTATAGTCATGGTGTCTATTGTCGCCCGACACAATGAATTTAGCGCATTTCCCTGAGGTGTAGGCCAAGTATGCAGCGTGTATTCGATTGCTATAAAATTGATTTTCATTTCCACTGCGAAGGAGTTTTGCTGTGCCTAGAACTAGACAGACATTGCCATTTTTTAGCTCATTGGTGTTGTTAGTTGTCAGTGACTCAAAACGCATCACTTTAAAATTTGCATAAGCTACAACGGTAATGAGTAAGGCGCTTAGTGTAATTATTGTATAAATAGTCCATCTCGATGTTAACTGCACAGCAATAATTCCATATATGGTTAGTTATGACCTTTGTGCGTGATTAGCGCATTGCCAGTTTTAAGAGTGATTATCTATAATCCACTAATATCCAGATTGTGGAAGTATAATAATTGGCCAGTCATGTCTTGGTTAGTAGTGTTAAACGATATATTACAGAATCAATGCGCATATGTCTGTAAGGTGTTCGCTACATTTGTGTGATCTAATCTAGGGTTCTAATAATCATTTTCGAATAGGTTAGCGCGTTGACATTGTCACGCGCAATTTAATCAGCTTGGTGTATGAGCTGAGCATGTTTTATTGACTTAATTTAAACGTGATAGTTTGTCATTATGAGAAGGTTTTGAGTTTAAGTGCCGCGGGGATGATTACACTTTTCTATGATGACGAAAGGATGGTTATTCAAGCGGATAATGGCTTGAATATCTCCAAGTTGTTTGTATTTACATTTAAAATGTTGAATGTAACATGGTTAAATATTTTTGCCTGTATATTTTGCCTTGCCAAAGCCTAATATCGGGAAAAAGATATAGCCAAATAGGGCTAAACCGATACCGAAGTAAACGTTTTTACCAAAAGTTTTAGCTAGATCAATAAAAACAATAAACGAGATAATAAATCCGATTATTGGCATGATTAGCAAGAAAATCCACCAAAGTGGTCGGTGAGTAATTTTTAATATTATGATGGTGCTATAAAAGGGGATGATTGCCGCCCAACCGGGGTAGCCTGCTTTGACAAAAATGCACCATGTACTAGCCGTCATGATGATAATAAAAACCAAGAAAAATAGGATCATGTATTATTCCTTGGTTGAGTATTAGCCGAATGTTAATCGGTGAGGCATCAGGGCTATCTCTCAGCAGTGATGCTACGCATCCTCATCCTGCCTCTGTGTTAAAGATAGATCATGATTGCTGTAAATGTAGGTTTTAGCATGATAAAAAAATCGAAGATGACGATTACTCCACAATAGGGCATTTGACGTGGGGAGGGGGGCTAGCATGGGCAGGGATGAAGCGCTCATCTATAGAGCGCTTCATGATTAATAAGGTACAGATGAATTTCTATCGTCTTGTGTTATGTTCGTATTTTACGTGAGTGGCAGTGGAATCGGATTATGCCAATCGCGATAATTAGTTAAACTTAAGTCTAATAAGTTCGAGTGGGCAAAATACACCATCAATGCCATCTATAGATACGCAGTTAGCGCGTCTGACCTGTTCTTCTGATTTTCCTTGGGCATCTATATTTTTTATCACGCCTGTAGCGCCACTTTCAGCCACCATAACATAACTGCCAATCGTGATGGCGTTACGGTTTCGATCATAAGTTTTCATCGTCTCCTCCGTTCACATTGGTTCAATGAGATAGTGGGCATTTGATAACGCTAAAATAAAGCCAATTCATTGAGCTATATCAATATAGATGTTTTTTGAGGAGGTGGAATGGTGTGTAAATAGTCATGTTTTAAATGTTGGTTTTATTGTTTTTAATTTGTTTTTATATGATGTTGAATTATTGTTGTTGCGCAATGTTGGCAATAAATCGTCACTTTAGGAAATCGACGCTGGATTCGAGTGCTTTACTAGATCCAGTCATAGACCCTCTATTATTATTTAGAATGATTATCTTGGCGGTGATATTTTCTAACTTTACGGCATTCTCTTTTTCTCGGTAAGTTCTGGCGCTTTGTGGCATACCGCTTCGAGATTGTATCCATCGGGATCGAGCACAAAAGCTGCGTAATAATTGGGGTGATACTGTGCTCGGTAACCTGGGGAGCCATTGCACGTAGCGCCATGCTGAAGCGCTGCTTGATAAAAAGCATTCACTTCATCATGTGTTGCTGCTCGGAACGCAATGTGTGTACGCGGGGTATGGGGCGTGCCTACAGAAATCCAAAAATCACCGCCCGGATCACGGCCATCAGCGTATTCGGTATCACAACTGATTGGCGTACCGAAGCCAATCGCATGTCCAAAGTCCAGACAGATTTTATAACCTAAGCAATGTAAAACCGCTTCGTAAAAAACCTTGCTCAGCGCAATATTAGACACCTGAATCCCTGTATGGTCGATCATGCTCAATTCCTTGAAATAACGTGTGATTAAGCTTGTCTAAGCATAGTGCATTTCAGGCTAGATTTCTGTTCTATTCTTTGACCCTCACTTGGCGAGTAAATCAATATGCCTCAACTATACTCATAGGCAGCACACGTATAGGCCACGCTATATGCATTGAAGGCTGTTTTCCGGAGGTATTGCTCGTGCCAGATACTCAACGTGAGCAGGCGCTATTGCAGCGCTCCATCTATGGGGCTACAGGCATCGCTTGCCTTAGTGTCGCCTTTGGTTTTATTACCAGTTCACAGTCTATTTTGTTCGATGGTATGTACGCCGTACTTGATGCCTTCTTGTCGGGCTTAGCGCTATTTGTGTTGCGACTAGTGGGGAAAAATCCCAGTAGTCGCCGTTTCCAATACGGGTTTTGGCATGTGGAGCCTTTGGTGTTGGTGCTAAATGGCAGCATGCTGCTTCTTCTATGCTTATATGCCTTTGCTAATGCCGTACAAAACTTATTGGATGGTGGCAGTCACTTCGAGTTGGGCTGGGCAATGGCTTATGCTTTTGTGGTGACCGTGGCCTGTGTGATTATCACCATGAAGCAAAAGCAGGCCAATAAGGGAATGGCGTCACCGATCATTGATCTTGATGTGCGTGGTTGGATGATTTCAACGGCCATTAGTACAGCGATATTTCTTGCCTTCGTGCTGGCGTGGTTTTTACAGGAATCGCAATATGCATTTTTAGTCCCTTATGTAGACTCCAGCATATTGGCTGTGTTGATACTCTGTGTGACACCGGTACCAGCAAAAATTGTGTTTAATGCGATAAAAGAAGTACTGGTGATTACTTCCGAAAGCTTGGAAAAGAAAATCGATCAAATTATGCAAAAAACGTTACTACGCTATGGCTTTGTTAAATATTCGCATTATGAAACCCGTATTGGGCGAGGATTATTTGTCGAGATCTACATTGTGCTACCAGAAAGTATGGAGTATGTAGGGATCAGTGAATTAGATAATATTCGCGATAATATTGCGAAAGAAATTAATGAACCTGGTTTGGATTTATGGATGAGTATTTCGTTTTATCGCAATGAAAAATGGCTGTGAGATGGTGTGCCGGTAGTGCTTTTAATTGCATACTATTTTCGGCATTGAGAATATTGACCATGTAAATACATTGCTTTGATTGTGACGCATAATGCTACTCAAATGTTTGTTTCGTGTTGATGGGCGAGTGATGGATGTATGTGTTCTTTAGCTTGCAATAACTGATCTCAATAATAATCTTCACTGTAAGAAACAGTCTGATTGGCGGGTTGTCTGCTTTTTTGTATTATCTATCGCCTGTTTTTCTACCTCTGATGCAGTCGTGAATAAAAAATACGTAACTCTTATTGCTTGCTTAGCCGCAGGCTTGCTTGTTTGGTTGGAACAAGCGTTTGGTCTGAAATGGTCACTGATGGCGCTGATTGGTCTTTTGCTCGGCTTTACTCTGTCATTCAGTGGCTTTGGCATTGTCTTTGGTTGGCGAGAGATGATCAGCAAAGGCAACAGCTATTATGTTAGAACTCACCTGATCACCATCTTCATCGAGATAGTCCTTTTTACATTGTGTCTATCTTTTAGCCATGCACTGTTTGGTGGCAAGATGACCGGTAATATTATGCCGGTCGGGATCCCATTTATTGTGGGAGCATTCCTGTTTGGCTGTGGTATGCAGCTGGCTGGCGTATGTGCGTCGGGAACTCTATATTGCTGTGGTGAGGCGCGGCCGCGTTTTTGGCTGGTGTTAGTATTTTATGGTATCGGAACATTAATCGGTAAGTCATATCAACAGGCTATCAATGGGATGTTTCATAGCCAAGTGATCTTGATGAAAGACTTTACAGGCAGTTTATGGAGTGGGGCGTTACTGAATCTTGGCTTAGTACTGCTGTTATTCCTTGTATTTACGGGCATTGAGTTTAAACGTTCAGGTCAAGTTAAGCCGCTATTACGTGGCGAGAATTTGTTTTGGCGTGATGGCCGTTTTACCGTACTGACCGGTGGCATCATTATTGCGCTATTGAACTCCAGCATTGTGGCTTTACATGGTTCGGCATGGACAATCACCGGTGCAATTTATGATATGTCGCTAAGATTTGCCTCTTGGTTCGGCTTTTTTAGTGATAATCCTAAGCTTGCGATCCCTTTATTCAGTAACCCGATGGTAGGCATGTTCTGGGCGGGTGTGCTGGGCGCAGCGCTGTCGAAATCTATCTTGAATAAGCCAAACGATAATCAAATGACGTTGAAGGTGATGATTGCATCTGTGCTCGGTGGCTTATTAATGGGGATTGGCGCCATGTATGCGGCATGTAACCTCGGCGGCTTCTTTGATGGTACCGCATCGGGCAGTTTACATGGTTGGATCTGGATGCTGGTGGCTCTGTTTGGCAGTGTATTGGGGATCCAACTACGTAAATTCTTTTACGCTTAATTATGTCTTAATGGATACATAAATAGAGGGAGAATGGCGCTGTTGTTTGGATAGACAGCGCCAAGTTGAAGCTTGAATTGAATTTAATTGAACAATAAATGCACAGATAAGGCAGTCTGCACATCACATAATGTGAAAGTTTCTGCGTGAAAACATCATTTTTCTATTGTATCATGAATGCTCATTATAAGTATTATCTAAAAAACCATCTTGTTGTACGGGTGTGACTAAAATGAGTATTTTTAATAAAAAAGTAGTTTTTGCTGCTGTGTTAGTGTGCGTATTTTCTTTGACCGGTTGTGGTGCAATGCATACCGCAATAAAGAAACGTAATCTCGAAGTAAACACTCAAATGAGTGAGACAATATGGCTGGAGCCTTCTTCGCAACGGACAGTGTATTTGCAGGTAAAAAATACCTCAAATAAAGATATGAGTTCGCTGCAAGAATTGATCAGTACAGATATTCGTGCCAAAGGGTATACCGTTGTTGCTGATCCTGAAAAAGCGAATTATTGGATTCAAGCGAACGTATTGAAAGCTGATAAAATGGACTTGCGTGAAGCCAATGGTCTGTTAGGCCAAGGTTATCAAGGTGCAATTACTGGCGCAGCATTAGGCTCGAGTATCGCAGCTTATAATTCTAATTCAGCGGGTACCACGTTAGGGGTTGGTTTGGCTGCCGGTGTTATTGGTTTAGCGGCCGATACCTTGGTGGAAGATATTAACTATACCATGGTTACTGATGTTCAGATCACTGAGCGTACTAACGGTAAAGTTATGACCAATGATGTCGCGGCGCTGACACAAGGGACTTCCGGCTACAAAGTCCAAACCAGTGCAAAGGAAGAACACAAGCAAAAATACCAAACACGTGTGATCTCCAATGCCAATAAGGTGAATTTGAAGTTTGAAGAAGCTAAGCCAGTTTTAGAAAAAGAATTGGCGAATGCAATCAGCAATATCCTGTAATGGCATTGCTTTTCATGCTGATGAAAAACGCTCGGTTAATGTCTGAATAATCGAGTTCTGAAGTGAGTGTTTAAAATTAACAAGCCCAGTGGGTATTCACCTGCTGGGCTTGCTGCTTTTATTTGCGTGCTGTTGGCTATTCACTGTCGTGGTTATCACTATCTATCACTATGCCACTCAAGGCGATCAATACAGTTAAACGCAAAGCTAATAATCAACGGCATCACGAATGATCGGGCAGGTCATACAGTGACCACCGCCGCGACCACGACCAAGTTCACTGCCGACAATTTCAATTACTTCAACGCCTTGTTTGCGTAATTGAGTATTGGTTTTGGTATTACGATCGTAAGCCATCACGACCCCAGGGGCGAGGGCGACCACATTGTTACCACTGTCCCATTGTTGGCGTTCGGTATCGTAATCATTTCCTTCGGTTTCAACCACACGCAATTTTTTCAGATTCAAGGCCGCGGCGACGGCCTCGACAAAGGTGCCTTTATCACGCTTAAGCTTCATGCCGGTGGGGCCATCAGAAGGACGCAATGAGAAGGTTTTAATTTGGTTGACGATAGCAGGGTATAGCGTGACGACATCATGATCGCAGAAGGTAAATACCGTATCCAGATGCATGGCGGCACGCAGTTTGGGCATGGCGGCAATCATCACACGTTCAACGCCGGAGTTTTTGTTGGCAAACAGCGCCGCGGCTAATTGCGTGATGGCTTGATGTGAGGTGCGTTCACTCATGCCAATCAGCACGGTTTTATTTCCAATCGGCATCACATCACCGCCTTCCAGCGTCGCGGTGCCGTGATGTACGGTCGGATCGCCCCACCAAAAATTGATCTCTTCGTTAGCAAAGTCTGGATGGAATTTATAAATCGCTGTGGTTAATACGGTTTCTTCGTGGCGCGCTGGCCAATAGAGCGGGTTGAGAGTTACCCCGCCATAAATCCAGCAGGTGGTGTCACGGGTATAAAGAGTGTTGGGCAGTGGTGGCAAGAGGTACTCGGTAATGCCGACTGCTTCACGGATTAATTTCAACTCCTCCAGATCCGCATAGCCTTCGTTCGCCAATTCACTGGTCGATAAGCCGCCAATCAACACTTCGGCTAAGGCTCTGGGGGCTAATCCATCCAGAAAACTGCGCGTTTCATTAAGGATCCCGAGAGAGACTTCATTGGGAATGATTTGTTGATCCAAAATCCATTTTTTCGCGTCGGGTAGTGCAAGTGTTTCTGCCAGTAGATTATGCATTTCAACAACATCGACCCCTTGTTCACGCATTTTTGTCATGAAATCGAAATGGTCGCGTTTGGCTCTTTCAACCCACAGGACATCATCAAACAGCAGTTGGTCACAATTACTGGGGGTTAGGCGGTTATGCGCCTTTCCCGGGGCGCACACCATGACTTTGTGCAGCTTGCCGACTTCTGAATGCACACCAAATTTACGCGGAGTGTTTTTCTTTGCTGACATAATAGAACCTGCCTTTGTCAGAGGGTCATAATGCCTGTGTTAATTCTCGAACCATCACCCATATCGCTATCATCACCGATTTAACATCACTGCTTTAACATCGCTATATTGCCGACATGAATGCATGCGTATTTTCCCGACCGATTAGCGTTTAGGTCGATTGATTGTCCGATTTGCTTTTCGCTGTTTCTGTGTTATCAGAGCTTAACGACTCTGTAGTTAACGATTCGGTATTGGTTGCATTTAAAACAATGCGTCTAATTTTAAAGCCCGTGATCCCCAATAAGAGTGTGATGATGGGGGCGGCGATATTAAATACCGCAAATGGCATATATGACATGGTATACACCCCCAATACTGCCGCCATATAGGCACCACATGAATTCCATGGGATCAGGGGAGAGGTGACAATACCGGCATCGGAGACGATACGTGATAAGTTTTCTGGCGCTAAATGGCGTTTGGCAAACTCATTGCGATAAATCCGTGTCGGCAGTAATAGCGCGATATATTGATCGCCGGCGGTAATGTTCAGGCCTATTGCGGTGGCAACGACCGAGGCAAAAAGACTGCCAATGCTTTTTGCTCGCAATAATAATGGCTCGACCAATTTATTTAGCAGGCCAAAATCGTCGACCATCGTACCAAAACTTGATGCGCCGATAATCAGCCAAATGGTGAGCAACATGCTGTCCATTCCGCCACGCGAGAGCAAGGCATCTATTTGCTCCATCCCTGAGTTTTCTTGGAAGCCCGATGCCATTGCAGTCCAAGTCGCTTTAATCGCTAATAGGAAGGAGGATGCATCAGAGTCGGTAATAAAACGGGCAATGGCTTGTGGCTGCATAAACGCCGTCATGACACCAGCTAAGATAGCTGAGCAAATAATGGCAAGTGGAGCTGGCACCTTAAACAGCGACAAGCCAAGCAAAAAGACCAACGGCAACAAATTCCACGGCGTAATATTGAATAACTCATCAAAACGAGTCAGTTCATTGTTGGTAATGGTGCTGTCGTAGCCGCTGTGTTGGCTGATCCCCAAAACAATAAAAACGATCAACGCAATCAGCGCGGAAGGCACGGTAGACCAGAGTTGATTGCGAATATGTTTGTACAGATCAACGCCATTAAGCTGGGCGGCTAGCACGGTACTTTCGGATAGCGGAGAGGCTTTGTCGCCCACGTAGGCACCGGAGATGACGGCGCCGGCAGTTATTTCTGGTGATAAGCCAAGCATAGTGGCTAAGCCAATCAACCCGACACCAATGGTGCCTGCGGTGGTCCACGAACTGCCAATACTGAGTGAGACACAAATACAGACTAAAAAGGCGATCGGATAGAACCAATTCGGCGAGATCATGATAATCCCGTAGTACACCATGGTAGGAATGGTGCCCGACATATTCCACGTGCCGATCAGTGCGCCTACGGAGAATAAAATAAAGATGGCACCAGAAACCGAGGATATTCCTTTGCGGCTTGATTCGGCGACATCATCCCACGTATAGCCATTTTTCAGGATGATGAGGGCCGTGATCATGGTACTGACAATAATCGCGACTTGTAACGGGCCTTGTACGGCATTTAAGCCAAACAGGGATACTGACGTGCCAACCAAGATGATCAGGGTGAATACAGGAATGAGTGCATCCGCATAGCTGGGGGCTTTCACTGTACGTTTTTGATTTGAATCAGACATATTCACCCCACATGTATAAGACAAATTGTCTTTATAGATGAGCTAACCACTAACTATCTGTCTGTAGTAGTGGGTGTAGTAGCGGGCGGTTTTATGTGCAGATGACGCGACGCAGATCATGCGATTTCGTATCGTTGCAAAATAAGTGAGCGCTACCACATTCGCGTTAAGTATAGCGTGCTTGTCCATAACGCAATGATGACCAATAGTCGCTTAATGGGGCATGGGCGGTAGCGCAATACATCAATCGCTGTTCGCTTTTAGTCAGCCATAAATGGCAGCGGGTTACGCAGTATCAGAATCGGTGGTGTGCGAAGTGGGGGATTTTGGCGCGCACATATATTGTTCATATAAAATGCCGTTTTTGCCTGTATGCTTAACCGTGTACATCAACTCATCGGCACGTTGCACTAATTCATCGACACTTTGTGGTTTGGCAGAATCTTGACAGGTTAAGACTCCCATGCTGAAAGTAACGGGCCAGCCGTGCTGCTGCATTTCGGCTAATAAGCCGCTCTGGAGTTTGGTGCAAACGCTTTGCGCCATGTCGAGATTGGTTTCCGGTAGCATTAAGGCAAATTCATCGCCGCCCAGGCGCGCTACAATATCCGTACGTCGTAAATGCGTTTGGATAAATGCCACCACGCTTTTTAGTGTTTCATCTCCTCCGGCATGACCGGAGCAATCATTAACCGCTTTGAAATTATCCAAATCAATATAAACCAGACTGAATGGATTACCATAACGATGGAATCGATCTAATTCGCGCTCGACTAGAAGATAAAAATAGCGAGAATTAATCGCGCCAGTTAAATTGTCCATTCGTGCCAATGTCTTTTCACGTTGAATAGAACTGCGCAGCGCAGAGAGCAGTAAAACAATAATAATAAAAAAAGATAACCGAATCACCGTATTCCACAGCGGAATAATCATAGAGGAATAGACATGCCCAGAGGCTTTATCCGCCAGCAACCAAACAATCGCACTGACAAATGAAGCGATAAGACCGGCTTTTTTCCCCGTAAACCACAGTAAAAACGCGATAGGCAGAACATAGAATAATGAAAAGGCAATTTCGTAGCCCATCAGGAAATCACAGATCCCGATGATGCCTATCAGCGTAAATCCTGCCACAGTATTGACGGTCTTCTCTTGTTTTTCTAGAAAGGCGATGGTTTTCAGCTTTTTGTTGTGCATTCGGTGATCAAGCAAGCGGTTGTATTCGGCTGCGGAAAGTGGATTGTTATTCATGGCAAGCGAGACTCTGTCTGTAAATGTTAATTTTATTACTTGATGTCTTATGCATCATGAGGCGCGGAGTGTATATAAAACAAGCAAGATTGCAAGAGGGAATAACGGAGCAAACCGTTGCGAACTATACTTTTTTTACAGTTATAAAATACGAGTCTGGCTATTTTAAGACACTAAACCACTATTCGATATGGGGTGGCTAAACGACTATTCCACGTATATCTCTCTGAAAGTAAAGCGTCTCTTTTCCATACGATAAAGTAACAAATGGTTTTATTGTGATCGTGACCTTGAGGCAACCAATTACAGCAGTTAAGGGCGAGCGTGAGCGGTTATTTGTGATGAGGTGTCGGCATAACTAAGTGGATATAGCTAAGTAGATATAGCTGAGTCAATATTGTTCAGTATTTAATTAATTAGAATATTTGCAGATAAAAATGGATGAAAGGGCGCATTGCATGCTAGAGATGAATTTCGTGACCTAGCTTTTATGCTGGCATTTGCATAGGTGACGATATTCACAAGGTTAACCTGAGGAACCAGCAAAATCACAGGCTTATGCTACATTTTGTTGCATGAGGATTAAGCGTTTGAAATATCTCCCTGTAGGGGCAATCCGTTCACGTATCCTGATAAAAAAAGGCTGTCTGAGGTTAACTAATGATGAATAACAAAGAGTTATCTCACCCCCATTCCCTTGATGTCTCTCAAGCTCTCAAAACATTTGAAACCACGGAACAGGGGTTGAGCAGCACTGAGGCTCAGCAGCGGCTCAGTAAATACGGGCCGAACCGGTTGCCGGAGCCGGAGCGAGAATCGGTTTTCATTCGTTTTATCAATCACTTCAAGAATATGCTGGTGTACATCCTGCTCGCCGCAGCAGCGGCCACCGCATTTCTCGGCCACTGGGTTGATACTTGGGTCATTGTCGGGGTGGTGGTACTGAACGCGATTGTCGGCTTTGTGCAAGAGGGCAAAGCGGAAACGGCGCTGGCTGGTATCCGCAAAATGCTCTCTTCACGAGCGCAAGTTTTACGCGACAATGCCTGGGATGAAATCAATGCCGATGAGCTGGTGGTGGGCGATATTGTCCGACTGCGCTCGGGTGACCGCGTGCCAGCCGATCTGCGTCTGTTTGAGGCGACTGGGCTACGAATTGAAGAATCAGCACTGACTGGTGAGTCTGTCCCAGCAGATAAAGATATTGAGGCTTTAGCGGCGGACGCCCCACTGGGGGATCGTAATTGCATGGCCTATTCCGGTTCGATTGTGTCAGCAGGGCGCGGTATCGGGGTGGTTACCGCTACTGGTGCTCACACTGAGATCGGACAAATCAGCCGGATGATCAGTGAAGTTGAAGCGCTGGATACGCCACTGACTAAACAGATGGACCGCTTCAGCCGAGCGTTGGCGTGGGTTGTGGTTGCCATGCTGGTGTTGATGCTGCTGATTGGTGTGCTGTTCCATGGCCAAGAGTTGGTCGACGTGTTCATGGCAGCAATTGGCTTTGCGGTCGCCGCAATCCCTGAAGGTCTGCCTGCCATTTTGACCATTACGCTGGCCATTGGTGTGCAGCGGATGGCACAGCGCAATGCGATAACCCGCAAGCTGACCGCGGTAGAGACCTTAGGTTCGGTCACCGTGATTTGCTCGGATAAAACCGGCACCTTAACCCGTAATGAAATGACCGCGCAAAAAGTGGTAACACGTTGCGGTCAGTATGATGTGAGTGGGGATGGTTACCAATCGGAAGGGGTGATCACCTTAGATGGGAATAACCTCAATGCAGCAGAGCGAACTGGCTTGTCTGCGTTGCTGGAAGTGGTGACGGTGGCAAATGATACCCACGTGGTTAAAGAGAATGATGAGTGGCGGATTATTGGTGAGCCGACCGAAGCTGCGCTACGCGTACTTGGTAATAAAGGTGGCTTTGATGCTGCGCCGTATGAGCGCGTAGCGGCAATTCCCTTTGAATCAGCCAATAAATTCATGGCGACACTCAGTGATTCGCCAGCCAAAGAGCGTAAAATTTATCTCAAAGGTGCGCCAGATCGCTTGATTGCCCGCTGTCAGTTTGAACTCAACGAGAACGGAGTGACAGAGCCTATCGATGCCGCATTTTGGAATGCGCAAGTTGAAGCCTTGGGCAGTCAAGGATTACGGGTCTTGGCGGCGGCAATGCGTGCCGTGCCACTGAGCAAAGAGACATTAGAGATCAGTGACCTTGAGCAGGATATGGTTTTTGTCGGCTTAATTGGTATTGTTGACCCGCCACGTCCCGAGGCGATCACCGCCATTCATGAGTGTCACAAAGCGGGGATCCGGGTCAAGATGATCACCGGTGATCACGCTGATACGGCCAAAGCGATTGGTATTGCGATGGGGATTGGCGCGGCCGACACTATTGAAGTTGTGACTGGCGAGCAGTTGGAAGTCGCGAATGATGAAGAGCTACAACGTTTAGCTAAGCGCTGCGATATCTTTGCTCGCACCAGCCCTGAGCATAAATTGCGTCTGGTGATGGCACTGCAAGCACAGGGCGAGGTAGTGGCGATGACCGGGGATGGCGTGAACGATGCGCCAGCGTTAAAACGGGCCGATGTCGGGATCGCAATGGGCATCAAGGGCACGGAAGCGACCAAAGATGCGGCGGATATCGTGCTGGCCGACGATAACTTCTCCTCCATCGAAAAAGCGATCGAAGAAGGGCGGACGATTTACGATAATATCCAGAAATCATTGCTCTTCATCCTGCCTACTAACGGTGCGCAAGGCTTTGTTATGTTGTGCTCGGTCTTGTTGGGGCTGACTTTGCCGCTCACGGCCGTACAAATTTTGTGGGTGAACATGGTGGTGGCTGTGACATTGGCGCTGGCACTGGCGTTTGAACCCAGTGAACCGAATGTGATGAGTCGTCCGCCACGTAAAGCTAGCTCGTCGATTATCAGTGCGGCATTTTTACTGCGCGTCGCCATCGTTTCTACGCTGATTGGTGTGTTGACCATGTGCGTATTTGCGTTTGAATTGTCGGCAGGGAAAAGTGATGCGCTGGCAAAAACCATGGCACTCAACGTGCTGGTATTAGCGCAAACCTTCTATTTGTTTAATAGCCGCTACATCAACGTTTCTAGCTTAAGTTTTGAACGGCTATTTAATAACAAAGTGGCGTGGTTGATGGTGGGCATTTTATTACTGCTGCAACTGGCGTATGTGTATTTACCGTTTATGAACCGCTGGTTTGGTAGTTACCCATTAAGCTTTGGCCAGTGGGTGATCAGTGCCATTTTAGCCTTGGGGGTCTTCTTCTTGGTTGAACTGGAAAAAGTCATCTTCAGAAAACGCATGTAACTCATCCCACATGTACGGGTAATATTCGCCATCAGAGATTTCTGATGGCGTTTTTTTTATTGCGATGACGGGCTATGGATGGCAAAAGACTCACTACGTCATTAAAAAATCTGCGCAAAAGGATAAGAGTGAGAGGTCTGTTACAGTACCGCTCGGCCATAAACGCGTACTATGCGCGGCTGTTGCATATGCTCGCATGTGCTAAAAAATGGCTAATACCGCTTAGGGCTAATACCGTTTAGAGCTAATACCGCTTAGGAATAGTTATGACAGTCAGGAACGTCGTCAGAAAAGTGCGCTGGGGAATTGCGGGATTAGGCAAAATTGCGCATCGTTTTGCTAAAGATTTAACGCACAATGTCACCCTCGGGGAATTACATGCCGTTGCCGCACGTGACCTAGAGCGCGCCTCCGCGTTTGCAGAGCAATACCAAAGCCCGAAAAGTTACGGCACTTATACTGCATTGGCCCAAGATCCCGAGATTGATGTGGTATATGTGGCGACTATCCATCCGCTGCATAAAAGTCTGGTCGCGTTATTTTTAGCGCACGGCAAACATGTGCTAGTTGAGAAACCGGCATTTACCAATACCGAAGATTGGGATGAGATGTCGGCGCTAGCACAGCGTCAGGGATTGCTGCTGGTGGAAGCGATGAAAACGGTGACGTTTCCGGCTTATCAGGCATTGCGGAGTTTTATCAATGATAACCACATTACCCTGACGTCGATAGAAGCCTCGTTTGGCAATTACCATGAATTTGATCCGCAGCAATCGCTATTCAATCCCGCGCTCAGTGGCGGCGCAACGTTAGATGTGGGCGTGTATGCCTTGTGGTTATACGGCGATTTATGTCACTTGATGCAAAAAACGCTGATCAAACCGGTGGTGACAATTTCCCGTGATAATCCGACCTCTGAGGTGGATGAAAATGTGACGTTTCATTTTGCCGGTGCGCAACATGCCACGGTATCCGGAACGCTGTGCGCCTCGATAACGCGTCATTTACCCCGTGAGGCTGTACTGAAGGGGCCGGATGTACACATTGTGATCCGCGAAAAATGGTGGAATCCGTGCCACATTGAAATTTGTTATCAGGGGAAAGAGTTCACGATTGAAGCTCCTATGCTAGGCGGTGGCTTTGCCTATGAGATAGAACATGTTTCTGCATTAGTACAAAACAACGCTCAATGCTCAGAATTAATCCCTGCCAGTACTTCGCGTGCAGTGATAGCTCTTATGGAAAAGGCACTTTTCGAGCATGGATTTTCATATTTAGCGCGTAACTAGATTGAGAATAGCATTTACATGTCGCACTGTCATTATTTGATGCGGTGAGGAGGAAAATACATAGCCATGCGCTTTTATGCATAGCGCTTTCATGTATAGCACTTTAGTTTCAGCAAATGAAATGTCTCAAATCCTATCTATAGCGATTGCAACATTCTCGTTGGCATTTAATAGGGAAATTGTAGCTATCGATATGGTCTTATGTGACGCCTCTCTCTGAATATGCGTGGAAGTTGTTTCACTCCGTGATTATTTCTTTGTCAGAAAGCGATTCTGGCATGGAAATTGTTGCAAAGAATTAAAACCAGATTAAAAATAATCGAATTGCAAAAAGTCAGGCTATACTAAGCACGTATAGTCAATGATGTTGCATTGGTCAAGTGGAATGCTGAATGTCCCTGTTTAATGATGTAATCGTTTTGAATATGTTTATTCCTAAGCTAGTTGTGCTTGGGGTACTCTGTTTTTTTATAACGCAGATATCAATTAGAGTTGCGGCTAAATATAAATTGCTGGATTATTTTTGGCATCCTCGATTGATTATATGGCTATATGCAGCTGCAGTGTATTCAATCTTGACTGTCGTGACATTATCTTTTTGAGAGGTAAAAATGTTTAAGAGTAAAGCCTCGCGGACAGTTTTATTTGCTATATTTTCATCTTTGATCGTGATTTTTGGCATTTATAAGTACAATCATCAACTGAGTACGCGTCATGGTGTTGTAAGAGCTAATATTATTGACGTGGCACCACAAGTCAGTGGTGTAGTCACCGCTGTCAATGTTAAACACAATCAGCAAGTCAAGAAAGGGGAGTTGCTATTTTCAATCGATAATAGTGATTATCTGCTTGAGGTACAAACTGCGAAAGCAAATTTGGCTAATGTAGAACAACAATTGTTGGAGCAAGATGCTGCAATTATTTCGGCTAAAGCTACGTTGAAAAATGCGCAAGATAAGTATAGTTATGCGCAGTCTAACTTTAATAGAATTAAAAATTTAAAACAAAATAGCTTTGTGTCGACGAATGATTTCCAACAATCAGAAACCGATTTAAATGTAAGTCGCGGTAATGTCGCAACTGCGCAGGCTCAGTTACAACAAGCGATTGCTCGACGCGGAGCCTTAGGGGCAGAGAATGCTCAGTTGATGGCGGCAAAAGCGAAGTTAGCGAAAGCAGAATTAGATTTGTCTCGAACTAATGTTTATGCCTCTGTGAACGGCAAGATTGCGACTGTGAACCTGAATCAGGGTGACTACGTTCATCCCGGCAGCGCTGTTTTAGCCGAAGTGGATACTCAGAATATGTGGGTTGAAGGTGCATTCCCTGAAACTGTTATTGATGGTATTCGTGTTGGTGATAAAGCTGAAGTCTATTTAATGTCAGATGCCGGTGTAGGATATAAAGGTCATGTATCTAGCGTTGGTGCGGCGATAAACTCAAAAGAACTACCTAACCCGGGGTTAATCTCTCAGCTTCCACAAGTATTTGACTGGGTTCGCTTAGCTGAAAATATTCCTGTGAATATTCATCTTGATTCGGAAAGTGATATGTCTCATTTCATTCCTGGTCAGAGTGCAACAGTAAAAATCCTTAAATAAGGATAGATATTATGCTATTGCAGATTTTGAAGGCCACCCGTTTAACCATTGCTATATTATTATCATTTTATATAGCGATTCGGTTAGGCATGCATTCGCCAGGATGGGCAATTACCAGTGTCTTAGTGGTATCACTCGGCACCATTGGTGAGATTCAGGCTAAGTGGTGGCAACGGATCGTCGGTAACTTTGCAGGTGGTGTTGCGGCATTTTTTATGGTGTGGTGGTTAGCGGAAGACCCGGTGACCATTATGCTTGCGGCTGCACTGTTTGGCGGTGTGTGCACCTATATCAGTTTGACCAATTTTCTCTATAAGGACATGTGGCGTTGGATTATCATCGGTTTTGTGATTGTATTCAGTGCGTCGGTGTCTCAGCCAGATAAAGCATTTCCGGTCTTATTTGATCGGGTAGGCTGTGTATTTATTGGTTCGACTATTATATTTGTATTTAGTGCGTTGTGGCCATTGGAATATATTGAGTCGCTGCAAAAGCAGTATCATGGGCTATTGAGCAATTTAAAAGATATCTTGGATAAAGATGATGGCGATCCGGTAGATGTTTTTTTAGCGTTCGTACAGAAAATTTCAGCTTTTCGAACCATGTTATCCTCCAATTACAGCGATTACCGTGCGGTCTACTCGCGTGATTTTAACGTGATTAATCGAGTGTATGCGTTAGAGAAGCTAGGTCGTCATTTGTATTCCTTAAAAATGCAGCATGCTTTAACAGCGCCGGTCAAAGAGTGGGTAATCAATTCCCTCATTGCGGTAAAAGATCATCAAGAGTTGCCGCGCTTAGGAGTAGAAGCACATGGTCGTTATGGCTCACTGATCCGTCTAATTGAAGACGATTTTGATGAGCTAGTCAGAAAAGACATGACGACCTCAGAGATGAGCCGTTTTAGATGGCAATGGCAGAATAGGATGTTTAGTGCGGGCACGGATTCTCCACTCACAAGTTCATTCTTATTTTTCATCAGCTCTATTACCGCGATGGTGTTGTGGCGTCATGGTTGGCCGGGCGGCGGCGTGGTCATGTTATTGACCGCGGTGTTGTTAGTGAGCTGTCAGTACGGTGAGCGGATGTCACCTAAAAGCTATGCGATCGGATTTTCTGTTGGCACCGTATACGCATTTCCGATATTCATCTTCTTGCTGCCAAACTTACATAATGCTGAGGCATTTTGGCTGGGAATGGTGATGATCTTTTTCCCACTCGCATTCTTGATGTACGGCAAATATCAGATGCAGGCCATCTCTTTCATGGCATTTGCCACGGCGGTCATGGTTAACTCTAACAGTAAAAACTATGTGCCTAGCGATGGTTATTTCGAAAGTTATGTGACGTTTGTTTTTGTTATTGCTGCCGTATTACTGATCAGCGTGGCGGCGTTGACGCTATTTGTGGTTAATGATACGGAGACTCGCTTGAAAGCCCAGATAGAAGGATGGGTGAAAGAGCGTCGTCGGTTTTTAACCGATAAAAACTATAACCGCGTAAAGACATTAGCACGTTTAGAAAGACGTACCGATATTATTATTAGCATGTATAACAAGCTGGATAGTAATCAGCAGCAAAAATGGCGTAATAAGGTGGCGTCTATCCCCTTGATGCTAACAAGAATACAGCGTTGGGGTGAGATAAAAAGAGAACTGCGAGAGTGATGTTCGTGTTAGTTAGCAATAATAAGCAAGTATTGTTTTTGTGTGTTGGGCGTATTTATTACGCCCATTTGCTATGTTCATTGTATAAATGAACATAGCAAAACGATCACGGCAGTGATGATCAAGGGCAATATACACCGCAGAGCACAACGAAAGTCTCCGCTACCTTTACGTGTACTGGCATACCAAACGAGCAGCAGACTAAGGCATCCTAGCCAAAAATTGCATGCAAAACCGAGCACCATGAGCAGGATACTGACAATAAAAAACAGTCCGGCCATGCGCATTCCTCCGAAATATACGGTGAAACTGAACCATTCTATTATTCATTCCATAACTAATTTCAAATACGACGTCAGATTCATCCTGCGCGTATTAACCTGATTTCGTAGATGAGTCGGTAGGATTGATACTGGTGTCATGATGGTCAGCGTGATATCGCTCATGAAGATCGGAGAGTTCTGCGTCGTGATAATTCATCATGCGGCTGTGGTGGCGATAATATTTGTCATCATTCACGTGTTGCTTGGTGTTGTGCCACCGTGGCAAACAGGGCGTATTAGGGCGGCAGTTAGGCTGAATATTTTGATTGTCGGAGATGGTATTTCTACAGCGCACAGGGGGATATTGTTCAGCGGAGCAGGGGCGCTGATGCTGCAAATGATCGCCATGGTGAGCAAGAGCAGGCTGAGCAGTAAATACGGTAGTGAAGGTCAATGCGGTCAAGATAAACGGTATTTTCATCATATGTGCGACATGCTGATTGAATACATAATCTTGATACTACGCCTAGCAATATGACGCTTTGTTGCGCCCGATCACGCCTTGCAAGATTGCTGATGGTATAGCCTTGCTTGCCAGCGAAGGCAATTTTATTGCTGGCAGTGAAAGATAATAGAGATAACAATAACCGGAACTAGACCTGCGTGGTCGGCATCAATATCAAGGAATTATTGTGAGCGAACAGTACGATAACGAGGTGTCTTTACACTATGCGGCATACCGTCCGCCATTACATCAACAGATCTTAGCTGCGGCATTAGCCGAAGATTATGCAGAATATAAGGTGGCGTGTGGGGTTGATATTGGTTGTGGTACCGGTCTTTCCACTCAGGCATTAAAGCCTTATTGCGTGCAAGCCTTCGGTATCGATCCGAGTGCGGCGATGTTAGAACAAGCATCAGAGGCGGCGGGGATCACCTATCTACAAGGAACGGGCGAAGATATTGCGTTATCTGATGGCAGTGTAGATATCGTGACTTTTGCTGGCTCCTTGTCCTACGCTAAATCATCGGCGTTGGTACAAGAATTAGTACGCGTATGTCGGCCCAATGCCACGATCGTGGTGTATGACTTTGAGGTGCTATTACGTGATGTGATGGTGTCGCTAGGCATCTCGGAAACGCCAGTTCCTTCTACTTACGATCATGCCATCAATTTTCATGGCTGCGCGCAATTACATGAAACCAAGGTGCGCCAAGAGCAGCTGACGCTCGAGATGACTTCAGAGCAGTTGGCGCATGTGCTTTTTTCTTCATCGCGACGTTACCAGCAGCTGATTGCTCGCTTTGGTGCACACAACACGTTTACCACCGTGGTGCAGGCGCTCAATCACAAGGGGGATACGCATCCAATCAAGGTGGATATTTACTATTCAACCTATCAGCCGTCTGTTTTGGCTGGCTGCGAGCCTGAGCGGCGAGTCTCAACCATTGGTGATTCGTGAGGGGGTTGGCGAGGTGCTATTTTGACACTGGTCCTCGCGCATCCCTATAATCGCATCACTGGCCTTTTATGAATCGCTGAATCTGACAATGGATAAAAAACTGACCATCCTTGATATTGCCCGTCTGAGTGGCGTTAGCAAATCGACGGTTTCTCGGGTGATCAATCAAGATCCTCTGGTAAAGCCAGCGACGCGTGAACGGGTTGAACAGGTGATTGCTGAGCACGGGTTTGTGCCAAGCAAACCCGCTCAGGCCATGCGTAGCCAAAGCCAAAAAGTGATTGGCATCATTGTTTCCCGTCTGGATTCCGGCTCTGAAAACCAAGCCGTTCGTGGCATGCTGGAAGTGCTGTATGCACGTGGCTATGACGCCGTGTTGATGGAAAGTATGTTTGCGCCAGATAAAGTTCTGGAGCACTTGGCGGTGCTTGAGCGACGCGGAGTGGATGGCATCATCCTGTTCGCCTTTAACGATCTGGATTATGCGGCGATGCAACCTTTCCAACATAAGCTGGTGCTGGTGGCACGAGAGGCGGCGGGGTTCTCATCGGTCTGCTTTGATGATACCGGCGCGGTGACCGCCATGTTGAACCAATTGGTTAGCCGTGGAATACATGACATCGCTTATCTCGGCGTAGATACCACGGATTTGACCACCGGTCAGCGCCGTTTGGATGCGTACTTGGCCTATTGTCAGCAGACCGGCATTTCAGCGCGCTACGCACTCGGCGATCTTAGTTTACAAAGTGGCTATCGGCTGGCTGCGCAATTGCTGACGGCCAGCACACAAGCACTGGTCTGTGCCAGTGACACCTTGGCGTTAGGCGCTGCAAAATACCTGCAAGAACAAGGCCGTAGCGATGTTAAAGTTACCGGCCTTGGCAATAATCGCATGCTCACCTTTTTGTTCCCGAACGCCTTGAGCATTGATTTGGGCTACAAAGGTGCGGGCGAGCAAGCTGCGCGGCAACTGCTCGGTCAAATTGAGCAGGCATGTGCACCATCCACCACCATTGCGCCTTGTTGCGTATCGTGAAGCAGATCACCCTTGTCTGAGTAAAAAATTCGCTTTCGTGTGATGATAGCTCCAAAATGGGAACGTTCCCATTTTGTTTTTTCCCATTTCCAGCCATGCTTATTAGCAGTGGAACTGAAGAGCGATGCACATCAATAACGAGTGGACTTACAGAGGGAAGACCCATGTCCAAAATCAATGCACAACATCTGGCCGAGCTGATTGAGAAGATCGGTGGGAAAGAGAATATCGCCACGGTTAGCCATTGTCTGACCCGGCTGCGCTTTGTACTGGTCGATCCTGCCAAGGCAGACAGCAAGGCTATCGAAGCGATCCCTGCGGTGAAGGGCTGCTTTACCAATGCTGGGCAGTTTCAGGTGGTGATCGGTAATGAGGTCGATCATTGGTACAAGGCGCTGACGCAAGAGCTGGGCGTAAGCGGTGGCAGTAAGGAAGCGGCGAAGCAGGCGGCGCGTCAGAACATGAATTTTCTGGAGCGTGGGATTTCCCATCTGGCGGAAATTTTTGTCCCGCTGCTGCCAGCGATTATCACTGGCGGTCTGATCCTCGGTTTTCGTAATGTGATTGGCGACATCAAAATGTTTGATGGTCACACTTTAACCGAAATCAGCCCATTCTGGGCGCAAGTGAACTCGTTTCTCTGGCTGCTGGGTGAAGCGATTTTCCATTTCTTGCCGGTTGGCGTGTGTTGGTCGGCAGTGAAGAAAATGGGCGGCTCTGAGATCCTCGGTATTGTGCTCGGGGTGACGTTGGTGTCGCCGCAGTTAATGAATGCGTACTCCATTGGACAGCAAATTCCAGAGGTTTGGGATTTTGGTTTCTTTGCGATCGATAAAGTTGGTTATCAGGCGCAGGTTATCCCCGCCTTGCTGGCTGGGGTGGCGTTGGCGTGGATTGAGGTGAACCTCAAACGCATTATTCCTGCCTATCTGTATCTGGTGATTGTGCCGTTTGTTTCTTTGCTGCTGGCAGTGATTTTGGCGCATACCCTGATTGGCCCATTTGGGCGTTGGATTGGTGATGGTGTCGGGCTTGCAGCTAAAGCGGCGATGACCGGCACGTTTGCGCCGATTGGCTCGGCGATCTTTGGCTTTATCTATGCGCCGCTGGTGATCACCGGTATTCACCACACGACTAACGCTATTGATCTTCAGTTGATGCAAAGCATCGGCGGTACGCCGATTTGGCCTTTGATTGCGCTCTCTAATATCGCGCAGGCCTCAGCGGTGGTAGGCATTATTTTCATGAGCCGTAAGGCCAATGAGCGTGAAATCTCGGTTCCGGCGGCGATCTCTGGTTATCTGGGGGTGACAGAGCCGGCGATGTACGGGATTAACTTGAAATACAAATTCCCGATGCTGTGCGCCATGATTGGTTCAAGTTGTGCAGCGCTGATTTGCGGTTTAGCCGGTGTAATGGCGAACGGTATTGGTGTGGGCGGCTTACCGGGCATCTTATCTATCCAGCCGCGTTTTTGGTTGGTGTACGCGGTCGCCATGCTGGTGGCCGTGGTGGTGCCGATTTTGTTGACCATGCTGGTGTATAAGCGCAAACAAGCAGCCGGTACGCTGATGCAATCGGAGTCGTAGTTCTATGGTTAAAGGCGGCCAAGCAGGTCGTCTTTAACCGTATTTAAATTCGCTACTTATTGAAGAGAAAGCGTTATGAGTCAAATACCTTGGTGGCAGAACGCGGTGATTTATCAAATCTATCCGAAGAGTTTTCAGGATAGTGGGGCGCGCGGCACCGGCGATTTACGCGGGATAATCTCTCGTCTCGATTATCTGCAAACCTTGGGCGTTGATGCGCTGTGGCTCACGCCGGTATATGTATCACCTCAAGTGGATAACGGTTATGACATTGCTGACTACTATCGCATTGATCCGGCCTACGGCACGATGGCCGATTTCGAGGCGCTACTAAGCGCGGTGCATGCACGTGGAATGCGGATTGTGATGGATATCGTGGTCAATCACACATCCACGGCGCACGAATGGTTTAGGGCGGCTATGGCGGATAAAAATAGCCCGTATCGTGATTACTATATCTGGCGCGATCCGGTGGCTGGCGATGTGCCGAATAACTGGCAATCCAAATTTGGTGGCAGTGCTTGGGAGTGGGATGCAGCCTCTGGCCAATTTTATCTGCATCTGTTTGCGCGTGAGCAGGCGGATCTGAATTGGGAAAATCCGGCGGTGCGGGCCGAGGTGAAAAAGGTCATCCATTTTTGGGCACAAAAGGGCGTGGATGGTTTTCGGTTAGATGTGATTAACCTGATATCCAAAGATCAGTCGTTCCCGAATGATGACATAGGTGATGGCCGCCGCTTCTACACCGATGGGCCTCGTATCCATGAATTCTTGCAGGAGCTTAGCCGCGAAGTGTTTGTGCCAGTACAGGTGATGACGGTCGGTGAGATGTCCTCTACATCACTGGAACATTGTCAGCGCTATGGCGCGCTGGATGGCTCCGAGCTGTCGATGGTGTTCAACTTCCACCATCTGAAAGTGGATTACCCGAATGGCGATAAATGGACGTGTGCGCCGTTTGATTTTCTCGAACTCAAACGCATCTTTAACCATTGGCAAACCGGGATGCACGGAAAAGGTTGGTCGGCGCTGTTTTGGTGCAATCATGATCAGCCCCGCATCGTGTCGCGCTTTGGTGAGGATGGTGAGTTTCGCGTAATTGCGGCCAAAATGCTGGCGAGCACGTTGCATGGATTACAAGGCACGCCGTATATCTATCAAGGTGAAGAGTTGGGAATGACAAATCCGGGTTATCAGCAAATTGATGATTATCAGGATGTGGAAAGCCACAATATTTTCGCCATCAAACAGGCGCAGGGGATGGATGACGCGCAGATTTTGGCAATTTTAGCCGCGCGCTCGCGTGATAACTCGCGTACGCCGATGCAATGGAGCGCGGATGCTAATGCCGGTTTTACCCAAGGTACGCCGTGGTTAAAACCTGCCGCCAACTATACCGAGATTAACGCGGTTGCGGCGAAAGCCGATCCGGATTCGGTATTCTGGCATTACCGCGATTTGATCCGCCTGCGTAAAGCGCATCCGATCTTCACGCTCGGTGACTATCAAGAGTTGCTGCCTGAGCACCACCAAATTTGGGCTTACACTCGCCAGTGGCAAGGACAGACGCTGTTGGTGGTGAGTAATTTCTATCGTGAGCCGGTAGATTTTGTGTTGCCAAGTCACCTTGGCGGGCAGAACGCTGTTCCAGCTCCGTCAGAAACGCAGTCAATCATACCGCCACGTAGCCAACTTTTACTCAGCAACTATGCGGATACCCCAACGCAGCCACAAAGCAGTCAATTACGCCCGTATGAGTCGGCGATCTGGTTGATTGAATCGAGCTAAGTGGTGCGAGTGAGACGATAACAACAGAGCCGGTCTAGTTGGTTAGGGAACCTAGATCGGCTCGTTAAAATCACGGGTCATGCGTTCAGCGAGCGTATTTGCGCTATGAAGCATGACTCATGCAGCATAATTAGCCTTGTGGCATCACGGTGGCGTCAGGCGCGGCGCTCCAGATGCGGTAGCGAACTTCTGCCCCTTCAGGTGCATACACCACGATTGGCAGACGGCTGTTGTAGCGGATCAGGTATGGCTCACCGCCTAAGGAAACAAAGCGCGTCACTTTTGGCGCATTGCTGTCTACCGCCATCAGCGTGCCAGCCATTGGGCCTAGGTTGCTCACTACATAGCGTGGGAAACCCCATCCATCAATAATCTGTTCTTCAACCTTGCCAGTGAAGAAATAGGTATTCGCTTTATCCACTTGCGCGTTTTTGCCCACAATCAGCTGTACTTTGAAGTCGGCTTCATTGCTGCGAGTCGGCAGTTGTAAAACATGTCTGACTTGGCCGGCCTCTGCAGGCGGGAACGCTTTCATATTGTCTGCTGCATGGGCTGGCAGAATGGAAGAAGCAAGTAACACAGCCATGGCGGAAAATAATTTTTTCATGTTAAAGCCTTATACAAAACAGAAGAGGGGATACCCACGATCGGTAACCGGTTTTCATTCCCTGTAAAAAATAACGCTGTCTGACCAAATATCAGACAAAACAGGTTAAGAACGAGTGAATGTGCAGAGTAAATACTGCTCACCGATGTTATCCCTGTGTTTGGATTTATAGCATAAAAGCATGCGCCTCACCCAATAGCTATACAAAACTATACAAAAGGACAATTCAGCAGCACTTATCTGCTTTAATATTAGGCTATAGAAAACGAATTACGTGGTATTAAGGCGTTATGCAGGAAAAACATTGGTCGAAAATACAGCTGTTACATGAAGTAGTCACGAACCCGAATATTGTGATTAAAGGCAAACACAGTTATTACAGTGATTGTTGGGATACGGGCTTTGAAGCATCGGCTGTGCGGTATTTGTACGGGGATAAAATCAGTTCGCAGTGGGATTCATTGTGGGAAATCGACAAGCTCTATATTGGTGACTATGTCTGCATTGCGCCGGAAGTCGTGATATTGATGGGCGGGAATCATACCCATCGTGCAGATTGGTTTTGCTTATATCCCTTTATGGACACCATCGTAGATTCGTATGTCGGCAAAGGCGACACACATATCGGGGATGGTGCATGGTTGGGCATGCGCGCGATGATTATGCCCGGTGTGCGGATTGGTGAAGGCGCGATAGTGGCGGCAAACAGTGTGGTGACCCGCGATGTGGAGCCCTACAGTGTGGTTGCTGGCTCACCGGCTAGCGTCGTCAAATACCGCTTTGATCCTGATACTATCGCTACGTTACTGGC
This sequence comes from Plesiomonas sp. ZOR0011, assembly GCF_000800945.1. Taxonomy (NCBI): domain Bacteria; kingdom Pseudomonadati; phylum Pseudomonadota; class Gammaproteobacteria; order Enterobacterales; family Enterobacteriaceae; genus Plesiomonas; species Plesiomonas sp. ZOR0011. The sequence continues at coordinate 22,041 of NZ_JRKB01000013.1, read as the reverse complement.
ACTCAATATCTATGATTGGCCAGAGGAAAAATTTGCAGCGTTAAAGCCTTATTTGTGTGCCTCTGACATTCAGCGGTTGGTCGAAGCCGAGGCCTGTTACGAGCAGAAAACACGGTTTGGATCGTAAATACGCTGTAAAAAAGCTGTGTTTAACATAATGATTTTAAGACGATTTTACTTGCATGTATCGCTCTGTAATCTTGCAGGGCGAGTGCGGTGAATCACTTCGCAAAACCGCAATGCCGATGGTTTTTCCTTGTGAAGCATAGGAAGAAGAGACCTATGATCTGGAGTGTCTTACTGACTCGTTGTGAGTCTTAAGCCAACCTCAAGCTCATAACAAGTAGCCCTTAACAAGTAGCTCTTTACAAGCAGCTCTATACAAGGACGTACCCTATGTTTCGACTGACTCGCGCCGCGGTACTGGTTGCTTCGGTATGCTCGTTACCCGCCTTGGCGGCCATGAATATCCAACCTGATCCACAAACCCCCGGCGGTTACGTGATTGCGACTGCTGATATCAACGCCGTTGAACAGCAAAAGACTGCTAACCCGATGTACGCGATTTGGGCCCAGTCACTGGCAACGCGCCCAAATACCATTGTGGATGCCATCGAGCCCGGGTTGGCCAGTAATCCAGACAACGTTAAACGCGCCGAACGTGTATTCCCTGCCCATGAGTGGGCCTATTTAACTCAAATGGCGGCGCCGGAATACACGTATGTGCGCTTCTTGCGCGCAGTAGGGAAATTCCCTGCGTTTTGCAGTGACTACACCGATGGCCGCAATGCGGATGCGATCTGTAAAAAATCCATCATCACTATGTTTGCCCACTTTGCTCAGGAGACCGGCGGACACATCGCGAAAGATAATGTTTCCGATAACCCGCTGGCGCTAGAAGAGTGGCAACAGGCGCTGGTGCATGTGCGCGAGATGGGCTGGTCAGAAGGGCAAACCGGTTACACCACCGGCTGTGGTCAGAATGATTGGCAAAACAAGAAGTGGCCTTGTGCAACTGGGCAAGGTTATTTTGGTCGTGGCGCGAAGCAGCTGTCATACCATTTTAACTACGGCGCGTTTTCCGAAGCCATGTTCGATGGCAAAGCCTCTGTGCTGCTGAACGAACCGGGGCGAGTGGCTGACTCGTGGCTCAATTTGGCCTCGGCTATCTGGTTTTTCCTGACGCCACAGGCACCGAAGCCATCGATGTTGCATGTGGTTGACCGGACATGGAAGCCATCTCAGCGTGAGTTGGATGCCGGAATCGGCTACGGCTTTGGTACCACCATCAATATTATCAACGGCGGCATTGAGTGCGGCGAGCACAATAAAGACAAAGGCCAGCCAGTGAACCGGATCCGCTATTGGGAAGGGCTGGCGGCACACTATCAAATTCCGCAGCTGCCGGATGAGAAAAATACTTGCTGGCAGCAAACACCGTACGGCAGTTTGAACCTGAACGGGGCAACCGATGTGCTGTATACCAATTGGGATGGTAACTGGAAGTATTATGCTGACCGTCCGGGTGGTTACTCGTTTGAATGTGAATTAGTCGGGTTCCAAACGGCGTATTCTGCGCTGGTGAAAGGCGACTACGAGAAGTGTGTCACGAACTTCTACGGCTCACACGCCAGCTGGCCGAAGGTGCGAGTTGTCGAGAAGTTAGATCCTCCGCCGGTTAATCCAGGTGAGCCGCCAGTGGGTGGGGTGGCTGGCTGGGAGGCTGGCAAAGTCTACAACGCGGGTGATAAAGTCAGCTATAAGGGCGTGATTTATCAGGCCAAGTGGTGGACGCAAGGGGATGATCCTAGCAAAGGCGGCGCATGGGCAGTTGTGACAGCGTAACGTACCACAAGGCCATATCGAACTTACGTTGAATATGGCCTGAGCAATATGATTTATAATCAATGCGTTGTGGCTCATTGTGTATGAAAGGCGTCAATCGACGCCTTTTCCTATTTAGAAAAGGCATACTGAATTTCGGTTACTGGATTTATCTCTCACTCCCACTTAATGTTAAAGATGTATTGTTACAGAGCGAAATAAACTGATGGTGATATCATCACAATTTATAAAATCGTTTGATACTGACTGTTTTGGGGTATTGTTAAACGAAAGGGGTTGATCACTGTAGTTTGTGAGCATCTTTCGATATCCAGTTCGTACTGAAGCAGTCATCAAAAGGGCTTTACTTGATGAGAATTAAAAGGGAATGGGCCCTCTACTTTATCTTTGTGCTTAGCGTACTCGGGATCGGGCTTTCGATTCCCTCATTGTTTGAGCATTTTTTAGCGCAGCGCTTGTTGCAGTCAAAGCTTGAGGGCTTCTACTATGCGGCCAATGAGCGTAGTGATGCTATCCGGCATGTCATGAAAAATGAAATAACCAATATTCAATTCGATTGTGGCAAGCACGATGTTCAAATTTTGCGAGACTTGAATCTTTATAATAGTCAGTTTCGTGTACAAGGTATTGAGCTGAAAGATGGGGGCGGCTGTTCTAGTTTAGGCTCCGATCTGAGTATTTTATCGCCGAGCGAACCCAAAACCTATGCCTACAAGTTTTATGGCTATGACGTAGGCTTTACGACAACGCACGATATTACAAATACCGGCGGTGAAGTGGTGACCTTCATCAATGTGAATGGCAATTTTATCTACTGGGTTCTCAATAGTGCATGGACTCACGAGCAATTACAGTCACCCTGTAAAAATTGTTTTTACATTGAATATCTTAACATCGCACCCGCAGAGACAACGTTGTTTTCTCCAAAAGGGAATTTGGATATCAAGAATCGCCCCGAAGGTGAGGTTTTGGTGTCCAGTATCTCTAATGGGAAAGTGGTGTATAAGCTATTAGCGGGGAAAGAGCTGGTGGCTTATGCCAATGGGAAGCTGTGGCTTTATGCTGCGCTTTTCATGTTAGTGGCACTTTCTGCAGGCACCTTTATTTTTTGGATTCTGACGCATCATCAAAGCTCAATGTCAGAGTTGTTGCGGTATGGTTTACAGAAAAATGAATTTTTCCCTTATTATCAGCCGATAGTAAATGCGAAAACAGGGCAGGTGATAGGGGCTGAGGCATTACTACGCTGGTATCACAAAGGTGAGATGATCTCCCCTGGCGGATTTATTGAGCATGCAGAGCAGCATGGCATGATTTTGGATATAACCGAACAAGTGCTGGAGAAAATCATTGCCGATTTGAGTCTATTCCCAGAATCTCTGTGGGTGAGTGTTAATATTGTGCCGGAGCAAATCGAGAATGGCTCTTTGTTCCGGATGCTGAAAAAACACCGCTGGCATTACAATTCAAAATTACGTTTTGAGATCACCGAGCGTATGCGGGTCAGTGATTTTGCGGTTGCGGCAGAAGAGATCTCCAAAGTCAAAACCTTGGGATACCGTTTTAAATTGGATGATTTTGGAACTGGATACGGCGGTTTTTCCTATATCCAAAAATTGGGTGTAGACGAGATTAAAATTGATAAGATGTTCGTTGATACCATTGGGACCAATGACGTGAAAAAAGGCGTTCTTGATTCAATCATTGCTTTTGCAAAAGAGGCGGGGATGGATCCGGTGGCTGAAGGCGTTGAAACCCAAGCGCAAGTGGACTACTTGGTTTCAAAAGGCATCTATAACATCCAAGGCTTTTTCTATTCTCGTCCGCTACCGGCTTATGCATTTACTCGCTGGGTAGCCGAATATCAAGCGCGCCAAAACAGCTGATCATCTATCACCACATGTTGCTATGCATGGCCAGATAGCGACTGTATCTATCTGGCCATGCGGGAAGCTCTGTGCCTCTATGCTTGGGGATCGGAAGGATGAGCTTAGCGTTACAGCTTAAACTTCTCCGTCATCAGATTGAGCTGTTGCGCCAGCTGCGCCAGACTCACGCAAGCCTGCACGGTTTGTACCGCACCTTCGGCGACCTCGGTTGATGCCGTGTTGATGTTAACAATATTCTTATTCAGCTCATTGGCTACGGCCGATTGCTCTTCGGTGGCGGTTGCGATTTGCGAGCTCATATCAGAGATCTTGCTGATTTCGGCGTTAATCTCTTGAATAGACTCGCCGGCACGGGTGGCGTGCTCCACACACACATAGGCTTGCTGGCAGCTGGACTGCATTGCTTGACCTGCTTCGGTCGCACGCTTTTGCAATGATTCGATGATTTGATTGATTTGGGTCGTCGAATCTTGGGTTTTCTGCGCTAAAGTCCGCACTTCATCGGCGACCACAGCAAAGCCACGTCCTTGTTCGCCAGCACGCGCCGCTTCGATGGCCGCGTTCAGTGCCAACAGGTTGGTTTGGTCGGCGATATTGCGGATTACGTCCAGCACCACGCTAATACTGGCGCTGTCTTGCTCCAGCTGCTGCACAATCTGGCTAGCATGTTCGATTTGCTGCGAGACTTCCTGAATATTCTGCACCGCCTCGTGCACAATCTGATTACCCGAAATGGACTGTCGAGTCGCATCATTGGCGGCGGTTGCGGCGTGCGTAGTATTCATAGATACATCTTGCACGGTGGCTTGCATTTCATTCATTGCCGTCGCCAGCTGGGTAATTTCGTTTTGCTGGATTTGCATGCCATCGGCAGAGTGCTGGGCAATTGCATTCACCTGTTCAACGGCACTGCTGACTTGCGATGTTGAGGTCATGATGTCACTCACCAGCGCATGCAGACCTTCTTTCATTTTTTGAATCGAGATACCCAGCTCGCCCAGCTCATCACGGGATAATTTACCGGACTCAATGTATTCACAAAATTGTGAGCGGGCGAGGTTGCCGTCAGCAATTTGCCGTGCTTGCTCCAAAATCATGAACAGCGGCTTGGTGATGCTCTTGGTCAGCAGGCTGGCCAAAATAAACACAAAAATAGCCGACACAATCAGGCAAGTAATAATCCCAATTTGTGCCGCGGAAAATGCCGTATTGGATTCACTTTCAGCGCGAGCGGCATTATTTAGGCTTAGATTGGTGAGCGCTTGCGTTTGCTGATTAAGCTGATCATAGATAGCCGAGCCGGTATTGAGGCTTTGCATCGCTAAGTCAATGGCACCACTTTTGATGTAGCGCTGAACCTGTTCATTTTCTTCACAGTACTGCACCCACAAAGATCGGATCTTGGTGATGATCTGTTGCTCTTGTGGTGATTTAAAACGTGATTCGTAATTTGCCAGCAGTGTGGTCATCTTTTGTTGCGTGTCAGACAACATGCGCGCGTACTTGTCTAATTGCTCGTTACTGTCGCGTTTAGCAAACAGCGCAAGGATATAGCGGCGGCTGTCAGTCGCTTGTTTATTTATATCATTCGCATGAATAATTACGGGGATTGAGGTGTTGGACAGCAGGTCAATGTTGCCATGAAGTTGCTTGATCTTAGAGAGTGAGTATAAGCCAGTTAAACTCATTAGCAGGCATAACACAGAAAAAGAGAGCAGCAGTTTTTTCTTTATCGATAAATCAATCATTCCTGAAACCGTTCTATGTAAGAGTCGCGTTATATTAGTAGTGAAATAATTAATTCATTCTGGGTTCTATTGGTGTATCTTTTTTGTGCAACTTTATGCTTAGTTGCTTATGACCGATGAGTATAGGAGCGGCTGTTTATTTGTGGAAAGTGAATTGTCTTGGTGATTGGCTAAGTTGGTAAGAAAGCATTTTTATTGATTTCTTCTTATGTCATGCTTTTTCAAAGTATTTCATGGAAATGATTGTACGTGACGATTGGTTATCTTGCGGCGATATAAAAAGTACTTAACTAGCAATGTAAACTCTACACGAATTGTAGACGGCCTATCTATTTACTGCGTCAGGAAACATTCCGATTCAAATTGTAGGTGAGGGTGCTGATGATTTTGTCAGCAATAAAACAAGCGCGAGTAATATCGGCTGAGCGTAGTTTTTGTCCTCGTAAACTGCTCAATGCAATGCCTTGCGCGATATCTACGGTGGTCAATTGGCAAATGTAGGGTTGCCAGACCAAATGTTGTATTTGCTTTTTCATGCAGTTGAGACTCCCTCATGACAGCATGAGATAAACCTACCTTGAGTATTGTCTTGGAATACTGACCATGGTCATGTATTTGGTGCATGGCAATCTTTTTCTCTTCTTGGTTGTGCCACGCCTATTCATCAGAGCATCACCACACTGTTATCGTAATGTCATACACGCTCGCTAAGGTCAGTCAGCATAGGCGATTGATACGTTGTTGAGACCTGAGCAGGAGCTGACGATGAATCCATTTTTATTAGTCATTTGTGTGTGTATGGTGCTTAGCGTACCGGTACAAGGGGCGCTGCTGGCTTATAAAACATGGGTTTATTCGCCGGTAGACGGCGTGGTGTGTGATAAAGGCTTGGGCAAGTGTTACAACGCCGCAGGCTTTTCCCCTGAGTTGACTGCGCAGTTTTTCGATGTTGAGCGCATTGAGTTAGAGCGTTTAGCGCCACAGGCAACCGCGAGCTCTACCGTGTATTTGAGTAATCAGGTTATCTGTCATTTTTCCGCGCAATACTGCGAATCTGAGATTGTAGGTAAAGGGGAGTATTACCAAGCCGTGTTGTTTTCCTCGTCGCACCTTTAGCTATGGCTCATGCGAGTAGTAATAGTGAGTTAGAAAGGTTGATTTTTACTGCTAAAACTTCACAAGATCGGGGCCGCACCGGTAAGCTATGCGTTTACTCACGGCTTCAGCATGCAGCATACGTAGATGAGTATGTGTCGCTGTGTATGTGTAGCCGTGTTGTGTGCAATCATGGCAATTAATCAGGTAACAGAGGCAACAAGCAGCATGGCAAATAAAGCCGCAGCAATACATATTCTGGTGAAAACAGAAAAAGAGTGTTTGGCACTGAAGAAAAAGCTCGATGATGGTGCGGATTTTGGCAAGTTGGCTCGCCAGTTTTCGACCTGTCCTTCGGGTAAACGCGGTGGCGATTTAGGCGAGTTCGCGCGTGGGCAGATGGTTAAAGCTTTTGATAAAGCGGTATTCTCTGCGCCATTGCTACAAGTAGTCGGCCCAATCAAAACCCAATTTGGCTACCACCTGATCAAGGTGTTGTATAAGAGCTAAGCGCAGACTGCGCACTGGCCTTCGCGTTAACGCGGCTGGGCATGGTGATTTTTCATTAAGTCTGGCGGCGCGACATGCAGCATAAAAAAACCGGCGTACTGGACGCCGGTTTCGAGACTTGTTTAGCGAGATGTCAGTGACAACGTCACTTTCCTATCCTGTTGCTTATCCCATTCATCTCTTTTATCGAGAAAGTCGAGACAGTGTCGTGATAGAAGACGATTCTCACTCGTGATTCTCAGACGCAAACGCGATTATTTCGCGGCTGCCGGTGTTGCTGCGTGCGCAGCAGCTGCAGGCGCGGCGGCTGGCGTACCGATGACACTTTCAGAATCGATAATGATGCCATCTTCAGCAGCTTTCAGAGCCAAGTTCGCTTCGTAGTATTTGCTGTGCTTCATCAGATCCAGCGCTTTGGCTACGTTTTGCTGAGTTTGTTTCAGTGGCATAAGCGCTTGGTTTTCCACAATGCCAATACCGGCTAAACGCAGAGTTTCCAACGCGCCTTGGCGATCGCCTGCTTTGATTTTTTCGTTAGCTTGGCTGATGGCTTTTTGTTTAGCTGGGGTTGAGATGAAATCTTCTGCCACTGACATGCTGGCATTGATGATCACATAGTTATCACCGGCCAGTGGAGCAGTTTTGTTTGCTTTAACAAACTTGCTCCAGTCAGTGCTGTCGGAAGAAAGCAGTTTTTGCGCTTCCTTAGCTAATTTTTGTGCTTGATCCGGTTGGCCGTTGAACAGTGCAGCACGGGCATGCTGAACGTTCATCATGGCGTTATAGCCTTGCTGAGCCACTTGCAGCAGATCTTTTTGCTGCTGTTGGGTTGCAGCCACAGTGGCGGTAGCAGGTTGTTCAGCGGCAACTGCGCCACCAGAGATCAGAGCAACAGACAGGGCTACAGCAGATAAAAGATGTTTCATGACATTCACTCCATAGTAAATCAGAAAACGACAGGCACCTGTGTCTGTCCGTTTTGAGCACATGAATTAGCCTATAGCAGAGAAATCAAAGTCGCCGTCACAAAGTGTTTGTAAGTATTTCTGATATAGGCAGTTTTCAATTGCCAAATGGAGGGAAAGGGAATGGTGCTTATTAAACTTGATGGGATAGCGGAATAAAAAAACCGAAACCTGCAGCAGGTTTCGGTTTACTAAGCGTGCGTTTGTCAGCGTATGCCGACAAAGGCGACTCGATCACAGACCGAACTGTTTGCTCAGCTCAGCTTGGCGATCGGTGATTTTGCTGACGGTTTGCACCAGTACCGGGTTGTCAGATAAGGAGACATCGGTATTGACGGCATTCCAGAGCGCCAGTACATCCTTACAATGTGCGATAAGTTCTTGCTTACGCACCTCGGTCAGATTGGCATTGTGCAGCTCTTTCCAAGCATGCTCCAACTGCTCCAATGTGGTATTGGCAATACTGATGACTTGTTCCGCGCTCATAGCGTCTCCTTTAAACGTGCCGTTATCCTTTTTCAGGATAAATCCATTGTTATCGTTAGTTATCCCGATTAGCCCCGGAACAGGGCGGTAATCTTGGCTGTACCCAGTGCATTGGCATTGAGCATAAAGCCGACTTTAGCTGGCATTGTGTCTGCTGGCAAATCCAGAGTCGGTACTTTGAGTGCGAAAACAGTAAATTGATAGCGATGCGCACCGTGGCCTTTGGGTGGACGTGGGCCGCCGTAACCCGGCACGCCGAAGTCAGTGATACTTTGCACCGCGCCAGCAGGTAACAGTGTGCCATCAGATAGAACTCCGCGCGGCAAACCGCGAGTATCTGCCGGTAAGTTGAAGACTAACCAGTGCCACCACCCACTGCCGGTTGGCGCATCGGGGTCATACACAGTGACGGCAAAGCTCTGCGTGCCTTCAGGGACATGATCCCATTGCAGTGCTGGCGACAGGTTGTCTCCCTGATAGGGCTCACCGGTCATGACATGACGTAAGTGGATATAGTCGCCATCCTCAAAATCAGGACTGGACAAAGTAAAGGCTGAGGAGTGTACAGACATAACATCACCTTCATGCGTTGGTATACCACTCGGCTCGCCGTGCTCCTGTTTTCACTGCTGATGTTCACTTCAGCGCAGGAGGCGTACGAGCCGCGGTGTTAATGTCTGTTTAGCTTAGTCGAGGCGTATTCGGGGAGCGAATACAATATTGTGTCGGGTTATGTGAGTCTGTGCATAAATCTGACGGGCAGATTTTTCGCTAACCGTCAGTCTTTTCTCATAAAAAGAGCAATCAGCGCGGTAACGGCCACGTTACCCAGATAAAACCACGTCAGCCACTCTGGGCGCGATGAGGCGGTTAGGTTGTTCATCAACGCGGCGGTAATAAATGCTACCCAGAGTGCGGCAATAATGCAGCCACCTAACACAACGTGACGATGCAGTGTGGCGATGCCATAGGTAGATGGAGTGTTCATCTTGTGCTCCTTGTCCGAGCGAACTGTATTGAGTGTTGATGAGTGTGTTTAATACACGTTGTTGATACAGAGCTTATGCGCGTTTTGCAGCATGCTTGTTAATGGTTTGTGTTATGTCATGAAACGCGGGCGGAGGAAAGGGGGGCGAAAAAATAAAGTTGTAAGGGAAAGCGTGAGCAGAAAAACAGTGAAACACCCTGAAAAAATAGCAGTACAGGCGTTAGTCACCCGTACTGCATTCGTACTGAATCTTTAGCGTATAAGCGGCGATGATCAGTCTTCGCGCGCCCAGCTAGCCAGTAACGAAGTGGCAACAACATTACCTAAAAACGCGTAAGTCACCCAATTAGGACGCTGGTGGCCGCCGGTCAGATTGGTTGACAGCGCAGCGCTGACAAAAACAACCCAAATCAATGCGATGGCCGACAAACTGATCGTGCCTTTTTTCTTATTCAGCATGCAAACTCCGATATAAGTATGATTTATATGGTCTCAATGCGGCGGAGAATAGCACATTATGTTATTGCTTTGGTGAATAATTCTTGGGCGCGATGAGCGTGAGCGTCTCGGCAAGGGAATGATTAGCTATGCCGATTCGTTGTGATATTCAAAAACGTTTAGAAAATCCACAGTGATACATTTCATTACTTTTTATCAGGATTAAAAACACAATGAAATCAGATTGTGTGACGAGGTTACTAGGCAAAGCAGCTGACCGGCTTAGAATGCAGCACAAAGTGTGAGGTCTTTCCGCTCCCAAGAAGAACGCGGGAGCCAACGGCAACGTAGAAAATACCAAAAGAAGTAGATCAGGATAGTGAGACAGCAGTTATGACCGGGATCAGAATCCGAGTGCGAGGAAAAGTGCAGGGCGTCGGATTTCGTCCTTACGTGTGGCAGATAGCCCATGAGCTCGGATTAACCGGTGATGTGCGTAACGATGCAGAAGGGGTGCTGATCCATCTGGCGGAGCTTACTGAGGATTGCGCTGCATTTCGCCAGTTTACTGACTTACTCTATGCGCGCTGTCCGCCATTGGCGCAGATTCAGGCATTGGAAGTGGCGGCATGGCAGCCGAATAGCATGCCGCAGACTTTCACCATTACCGCCACCGCCGGTGGGCAAATGGCAACGCAAATCGTCCCTGATGCTGCGACTTGTCCGGCATGTCTGGAGGAGATGCGCGACCCTGCTGATCGTCGGTTTGGCTACCCGTTCATCAATTGTACCCACTGTGGCCCACGTTTTACCATCATCCGCAGTATGCCGTATGACCGTCCGTTTACCGCGATGGCGGCATTCCCGATGTGTCCTGCCTGTCAGCGTGAGTATGACGATCCGGCTGATCGGCGTTTTCACGCCCAGCCCAATGCGTGTCCACAGTGTGGTCCGCAAATTCGCTGGGTTGATGCGTCTTTTCTTGATGAGTCACTTTGTTTGCCTCGAATTGACGACCTGTTTGCCCAAGGCCATATGGGTCCGCAGCAGGTGATCGCGCAGGCAGCGCAGGCGTTATTGCGTGGCGAGATCGTCGCAGTGCGCGGGTTGGGCGGTTTTCACTTAGCTTGTGATGCGACCAATACTGAGGCTGTCGCGCGTTTGCGCATGCGTAAGCATCGCCCGGGTAAACCGCTGGCGGTGATGTTGCCATCGCTAGACTGGCTTGATGTGTGCGCGGATTTTTCCGCTGAGCAACCGCGCTTTGCGCTGTTGGAGTTAGAACCGGAATTGGCGGCGTTGCGCTGTCGTGAGCATGCGGTGTCAGCGCTAACCTCCGCGGCTGCGCCGATCGTGTTGGTGCCAAAGCGCGCGAGCGCAGATGGGCTGTGCGCGGAGAGATTTTCTGACGCCGAACCCACACCGCTGGCTGACAATATCGCGCCGCACTTAGGCGAAGTGGGGGTGATGCTGCCGTCGAGCCCGTTGCAGCATCAGCTGCTGGATGCAGTCGGGCGTCCGTTGGTGATGACGTCCGGTAATGCGTCTGGCAAGCCACCGGCGCTGAGTAATGCCGAAGCTCTGCAGGATTTGCGTCATATCGCTGATGGGTGGTTGCTGCATAACCGCGACATCGTGCAGCGCGCCGATGATTCGCTGCTGCGTGCTACTCCTGAGGGAACTGATATGCTGCGTCGGGCGCGCGGATATGTGCCCGATCCGTTACTACTGCCGGACGGCTTTGCTCCGCTACCGGCGATTTTGGCTACCGGCGCGGATCTGAAAAATACCTTTTGTTTGATCCCCTCCAATATGGCTGAGTCAATAGCGATAAATCAGGGGGATAATAAAACAAGTCCTGAGCCACTGACCCAGACACATGTAAACCTGGCACATGTAAATACCGAGTTACACAATTCGGGTGCGAGCGAGACTAAAAGTAAAATTGACTACAATATCGGCAATCATATCGCGGGTGATATGGCGAGTGATATAGATAGCAATATTGAAAATAAATTACCGCCGAAAAGTATGGCGGTATTAAGTCCGCACTTTGGTGATTTATCCGATCCGGATTTGGCACAACAAGTAAATCGTTCAACAGCATTTTTCTGTGAGATTTATAATGTTGAACCGCAAATTATTGCGACCGATTCTCATTCCGGTTATTTCAGTCGTCGTAATGCGGAAAAATTATACAGCGCAAAGAAAATTATTCCGGTTATGCACCACCACGCACATATTGCTGCCGTGATGGCAGAATATGGATTAGCGCGAAATCATACTCCGATACTCGGTCTGGCATTAGATGGGATCGGTATGGGAGAAAATAATGCGTTATGGGGTGGGGAATGTTTGCTGGCAGATTATACAACGTTTGTTCATTTAGGTGGCATTCCTGCCACGCCATTACCCGGTGGTGATAAAGCCGCGCGTGAACCGTGGCGTAATTTGTTAGCCCAATGTCATGCGGCAGTACCGGATTGGCAAAATACCGAATTGGGTAAAATATTACAGCCCTATGCTACCGGTTTATTGTGTCATGCGATCGAACGAGAGATTAATTGTCCTCCGGCTTCATCGTGTGGTCGCTTGTTTGATGCGGTTGCGGCTGCATTGGGGATCTGTACCGATGCGGTTTCGTTTGAAGGTGAGGCTGCGTGCCGCTTGGAGTCTCTGGCATGGCAAGCCTTAGCGCAGGAGCATGAGCAAGGTGATTTTTTGTCATCTGCGCTTGACCATGATTTCCCTCTGCAGATGCCGTTATTGTTCAGTGAGGCGCGCTCGGCTCGCAATCAATTAAACGTTGTGGGTACGGAACAATTAATATTATCACACAAATTTAATGGTGATAAAAATAGCGAGAAAATCGTTGACATTCGCCCCGTTAATTATTTTCAGCAGGCAAAAGACTTACCCAAATCATCGCTGGATTTAGCCGCATTTTGGCATTCTTGGTTAAATTACCGCGCGACGGATAGTGATAAAGCCTTTGCTTTTCACGTGGCATTAGCCAATGGCTTAGCAGAGGTGGTTAATTATTATGCATCTCGGTTAGGTATCGCGAAGGTCGTATTATCTGGCGGCGTATTACACAACCGCCTTTTACGCCTGTTGCTGTTAAAAAAATTAAACCATTTGGAGGTATTGACTCCGCAAATTATTCCTGCTGGAGATGGTGGGTTATCTTTAGGTCAAGCCGTGATTGCGGCAGCGAGAATATTAAATCCACTCTGAGTTAAGGTAAAAAAACGGTGAATATTTTTATTCCTTTCTTTTCATGTCGCTCAGGCTGAAACGTGTCTATTCAAATAAATTAAAAAATAATTCTTCGTGTTACAAATCATTGATATGGATCAAATGTCTGATCTATCCGCTGTTAATACTATTACCGCGGTTGCCAAAACGGGGATGAAAAGAGGGAAATTAAACTTTTCATCAAATTGGTATAATTAAAAAAGAACCAAAAGCAATGGCTATGAATAATTCGTTTCTTGACCGTTTGGGTGTGAGTCGTCGTGATTTTATGAAGCTGTGTACGGGTCTGGCGGCCAGTATGGGGCTGTCGGCAAATGCCGCTACTAAAATTGCCGCGGCGGTCTCTGACCCTGCACGTCCTCCCGTTATTTGGATTGGCGCACAAGAGTGTACCGGTTGTACGGAGTCGCTGCTGCGTGCCACGCACCCGACACTGGAAAACCTGCTGCTGGATACCATTTCGTTGGAGTATCACGAGGTATTGTCGGCGGCTTTCGGCCATCAGGTGGAAGAAAACAAACACCACGCGATGGAGAAATACAAAGGCCGTTACGTGCTGGTGGTCGATGGCTCGATTCCACTGAAAGATGATGGCGTGTACTGCATGGTGGCGGGTAAGCCGATCGTGCAGCATATCCGTGAGGCGGCGGAAAATGCCGCGGCAGTGATCGCCATTGGCTCGTGTGCCTCATGGGGCGGGGTGCCTGTCACCGGCGGCAATCCAACCGGCGCAGTGAGCCTGTCTGAGGCGCTGGGTGGCAAGCCAGTGATTAATATTCCGGGCTGCCCTCCGAATCCGCAGAACTTCTTGGCCACGGTGGTACATCTGATCACCTTCAACTCGGCACCGAAGTTGGATGCGGGAGGTCGACCCACGTTTGCCTATGGCCGTTTGATCCACGAACACTGCGAACGTCGTCCTCACTTTGACGCTGGCCGTTTTGCCAAAGAGTTTGGCGATGAAGGCCATCGTAATGGCTGGTGCTTGTATCACCTTGGCTGTAAAGGCCCAGAAACCTACGGTAACTGCTCGACGCTGGAGTTTTGTGACATTGGCGGCGGTATCTGGCCGGTCGGTATTGGTCACCCTTGCTACGGCTGTAATGAGCAGGGCGTGGGCTTTACCAAAGGCATTCACCAACTGGCGAACGTGGAAAACCAGACTCCGCGTTCACAAAAACCGGATCTGAATAACCGCCAAGGTGGGGATGTTTCACCAACGGCGGCGGGGATCATCGGTGGTGTAGCCGGTTTGGTCGCGGGTGTTAGTTTGATGACTGTGCGTGAGCTGGGTCGCCAGCAGCGACAAAAACGCGAAGCAGAAGCGCGGCAGCACGACGCAGACTCACACAAGGAGTGATGCCGTGGATAGACGTAATTTCCTCAAGCTGGCTGCTGCGGGCGCGGTGGCTGGCGGGCTTTCCCCTTGTGCGGTGGCGCGGGAAAATCTTAAACCGATCCCCGGTTCACTGGGGATGCTGTATGACTCCACCTTGTGCGTGGGCTGTCAGGCCTGCGTGTACAAGTGTCAGGAGGTCAACCATTCTGAGCTGAACCCGAAAGGGGAACAGACTTGGTCGAACAATGACAAGCTCGATGCCTACACCAATAACATCATTCAGGTGTGGAGCAGCGGTGATGGTAAGCACAAAGACCAAGTCGAAAACGGCTACGCCTACATCAAAAAGCAGTGCATGCATTGTGTTGACCCGAACTGTGTATCGGTGTGTCCGGTGCAGGCGCTGCGTAAAGATCCGAAAACCGGCATCGTCCATTACGACCCGAGCGTGTGCACTGGTTGTCGTTATTGCATGATTGCCTGTCCGTTTAGTGTACCGAAATTCCAGTACGACGATCCGTTAGGCCAAATTCACAAGTGTCAGCTGTGCAACCAAAACGGCGTTGAGCGTTTGAATCAAGGTTTGCTGCCGGGCTGCGTGGAAGTGTGTCCGGCGGGCGCGGTGATCTTTGGTACCCGTGAAGAGCTGCTGGCGGAAGCTAAAAAGCGTTTGGCGATGAAAGCGGGCGAGATGTATGCCTATCCGCGCCAGACCGTGAACAGCAATGATCGCTATGAAAAAGCGATCCCGCATTACCAAGACCATGTCTACGGCGAAAAAGAAGGCGGTGGCACGCAGGTACTGACGTTGGCCGCGGTGCCATACGAAAACCTGAACTTGCCGAAGCTCGATGAACGCTCCACCGGCTCTCGCTCCGAAACGGTACAACATACGTTGTACAAAGGGATGGTGTTGCCGATCGCTGCGTTTGCCGGTTTGGCCATGTTGACCCGCCGCAGTACCAAAAAATCCGAGCATCATGATGAGCATAAAACTCATCATCGCGAAGAAACCGATAAGAAGGATGATGATCATGGCACACGCTGATGCTAAACCACTGGGTGGGCGTCTGGTCAGCTGGCCGGTGCTGTTCTTTGCCCCGTTTGCGGTTCTGTGTGGGGTAATTATCCTCAAGCGTCTGTTTTTGGGATTGGCCTCTGTGTCTGGATTGAACGGCGGTTATCCGTGGGGCTTGTGGATCTCCTTTGACCTGTTGATCGGTACCGGCTTTGCCTGTGGTGGCTGGGCGCTGGCGTGGGCGGTGTACGTGTTTAACCGCGGGGAATATCACCCGTTGGTGCGACCGGCGCTGCTGGCCAGTTTGTTCGGTTATGCCTTAGGTGGCCTGTCGATCACCATTGACGTGGGCCGTTACTGGAACCTGCCGTATTTCTACATCCCAGGTCACTTCAACGTGAACTCGGTGTTGTTTGAAACCGCCGCCTGTATGACGGTGTATATCGGGGTTCTGGTGTTGGAGTTCGCACCTGCGGTGTTAGAGCGCTTTGGTTGGAAAGTGCAGCTGAAATGGCTGAACAAAATCATGTTCGCCATTATCGCACTCGGTGCGCTGCTGCCGACCATGCACCAATCGTCGATGGGTTCGTTGATGATTGCTGCCGGCCATAAGATTCACCCGCTGTGGCAAAGCTATGAAATGCTGCCGGTGTTCTCACTGTTGACCGCCTTCATCATGGGCTTTTCCATCGTGGTGTTTGAAGGCTCATTGGTGCAGGCAGGGTTAGCGGGGAAAGGGCCGAATGAAAAGGCGCTGTTCTATCGCTTGACCAAAGTGATCGATATTTTCCTGATCCTGTTTATCGCGCTGCGGTTTGCAGAGATTGTCATCAACGGCAAAGTGAATTATCTCGGTCAGTTTGACCACTATGCGCTGCTGTTCTGGGCTGAAATTGCCCTGATGATTTTCCCGTTACTGGTGTTCCATTGGGATACCACCCGTAATGATTCCCGTCTGCTGTTTTTGGGCGCGCTTAGCATGCTGCTCGGTTCAGCGCTGTGGCGTTTGAATTATTCCCTGATCGCATTTAATCCGGGTGAGGGATACCACTATTTCCCAACCACGGAAGAAATTTTGATTTCGGTGGGCTTTATCGCCATTGAAGTGTGCGCCTACCTGTTGTTAATCCGTATTTTGCCAGTCCTGCCGTCACTTGAGCGTGTACACCAGGATTATCAGGCCAGCCATGATGTTCGAGGTAAAGAATGAGCCAGCGTATTACTATCGATCCGGTTACTCGGATTGAAGGCCACCTGCGTATTGACTGTGAAATTGCCAACGGCAAAGTGGTGAAAGCTTGGTCATCCGGCACCATGTGGCGTGGCATGGAAGAGATTGTGCAAGGCCGTGATCCGCGCGATGCGTGGATGATCATGCAGCGGATCTGCGGGGTGTGTACCAACATCCACGCCATTGGTTCGGTGCGAGCGGTGGAAAGTGCATTGAACTTGAATGTGCCAGTGAACGCGCAGTACATCCGCAACATTATTCTGGCGGCCAGTAACATTCATGACCACGTGGTGCACTTTTATCAGCTGTCGGCGCTGGATTGGGTGGATATCACTTCGGCGCTGCAAGCCGATCCGGTGAAAGCTTCACAAATGCTGAATGGCGTATCGAGCTGGCAGCTGAATAGCCCACAAGAGCTGACCAAGGTACAGAACAAGATCCGCGCGCTGGTGGACAGTGGCCAGTTGGGGATTTTCGCCAACGGTTACTGGGGTCACCCGACCATGAAATTGCCGCCAGAAGTTAACCTGATTGCGGTGGCGCATTACATGCAAGCGTTGGAATATCAGCGCGATGCGAGCCGCGTGGTGGCTTTGCTGGGTGGTAAGAGCCCGCATATCCAAAACTTGGCCGTGGGTGGTGTTGCCAACCCAATTAATCTGGATGGTATCGGCGTGCTGAACATGGAACGCCTGATGTACCTGAAGACCTTTATCGATCGCTTAAACGGCTTTATCGAGCAGGTCTACATGCCGGATGCGGCGATTATCGCCAGCTTCTACCCAGAATGGCTGCAATCGGGCCGTGGGGTGACCAACTATCTGTCAGTGCCAGAATTGCCGACCGATAACCAAGGTGGCAGTTTCCTGCTGCCGGGCGGTTACATCAAAAATGGCGACATGAGCACCTTCCGCGCCATTGATTCGCATAAAGATCAGTTCCTGATCGATGGGATCGCCGAAAGTAGCAAGCACGCCTGGTATCGCGATAACGAACCTCTGCACCCGTGGCAGGGCAAGACGCGGCCGAACTACACCGGCTGGAACGAGGACGGTAAATATTCGTGGGTGAAAGCGCCAACGTTCTACGGCGAAACCGTGGAAGTGGGACCGCTGGCGAACGTGCTCTGTATGCTGGCTGCTGGTCACGAAGGCACCAAACAGCATATGGATACCGTGCTGGGTCTGTATCAGAAACTCAGTGGTAACACCCTGACGCCGCAAGAGATGCCGTCCACCATGGGCCGCGTGTTGGCGCGTGCAGTACGCTGTGCGGTGATGAAAGATACGCTGGCGCACCAGTGGCAAGCGCTGATTGACAACATCGGTCGCGGTGATTACGTGGCCTATATCAAACCTAACATTCCGGCTGATACTGAGTTGCGCGGTGTGGGTTTTGAAGAAGCGCCACGCGGCATGCTGTCGCACTGGATTGTGATTAAAAACGGTAAGATCGCCAACTATCAGGCGGTCGTACCTTCCACTTGGAACTCTGGTCCACGCAATCAAAATGACGAGCCGGGGCCGTATGAGGCCGCGCTGGTCGGCACACCGGTGGCTGATCCGGAAAAACCACTGGAAGTGGTGCGCACGGTGCACTCGTTTGACCCTTGCATGTCTTGTGCGGTACACATTGTGGATACCCGCGGCCAGCAAGTGACCGAAGTGAAGGTGCTGTGATGCAAAATCCGGTACTGGTGCTTGGCATCGGCAATTTGTTGTTGTCGGATGAAGCCATTGGTGTCCGGGCGGTGGAAGCGCTGGAGCAGCGCTTCCATCTGCCGCCGCAGGTAGATGTGCTCGATGGCGGCACCTGTGGCATGGAGCTGATTGGGGATATGGCCGATCGTGAACACCTGATCATTGCCGATGCGGTGCTAACTGGTGATGCGCCGGGCACGGTGGTGACGCTGCGCGATGAAGAGGTGCCGACACTGTTTAGCCGCAAAATTTCTCCGCATCAGTTGGGGCTGTCCGATGTGTTGTCAGCCCTCAAACTGACCGACGAGTTTCCGCAACGTCTGACCTTGATCGGGGTGGTGCCGGAGTCTGTCGAGCCACGCATTGGCCTCACCGACACGGTTAGTAACAAACTGGATCAGGTTGTGATGGGTTTGTGCGGGGCATTGGCGGAGAGTGGGGTTACAGTAACACCCAAAGATGTTCCGCTTAACCGTAACCAACAGCTGATTGATTCTGAAGCTTTTTCAGACTGTCAGGTAGATAGTCAATCAGACAGACAAGGAGTTCTCTGATGTGTATCGGTATTCCCAGCCGGGTGTTATCCGTGAATGGTCAACTGGCTTGTGTGGACAGTTTCGGCCAGCAGCGAGAAGTGAGCCTGCTGTTGCTGGATGAACCGGTTAACGTTGGCGATTACTTGTTGGTTCAAGTCGGTGGCTTTGCGGCGAGTCGCATGAGCGCCGAAGATGCTGAAGCGTCGCTGTCGGCGATGCAGGCGCTGTTAAATGGCGATTTGCCGGATGATTTGATTGCGGATGCTGATTTGCCCTCCGCCATGCACTATTCGGAGGTGTCGAAATGAATCTCGACACCTTGCTGCGCCAAGAAGCGCAAGCGTTCGGGCTCAGTGATATCGATTTGAATCAAGAACTGGGTTTGTTTTCTGATGTAGCGCCAGTGACGCCAGCGCCAACTCCTGCACGTGAGTGGCTGGGTTTTGCCACCAATCCCGCAGCGCTGTTGGAGCAGACGTTCAGCGAGATTGCACAAGGCGAGATGCAGACTCTGCCTTTTTTCCGCGCACAAGTGCCGGTTCGCGCGCTGGGTTTTCAGTGCTACGAAGGGCAGTGGGTTGGGGTCATGCTAACGCCTTGGATGCTGAGCATTCTGGTATTACCGGGGCCTGACCAAGTTTGGGATTCGCGCCCGCTGGGTGAACGTTTGGGCTTGCGTCTACCGTTTGGCAATGCGGTATTTCATGTCAGTGAAATTGAGGCTATCGGGCAGTATTTGTCCTGCTCGCTGATGTCTCCGCTGGATCCGGCTATGTCAGCCGAGCAAGCTCTGCAACTGGCAACGGATGTTTCCCGTCAGGTCTTGGCTATTCCGGTGACGGATGTGAATGCGCCACAGAATTTGTCGCGTCGCGCCTTGCTCAGTGGCCGTCGCTACGCCGCAGAGCCGCAGCCTCAGTCAGTAAGTAAGTAGTAAGTGGACTTGTGTGATGCCGGAGCAACAACCTAAGCCCATTACCGTGCAACCAACAGCAAACACACCGCCGTTTACCGGCGGTGTGCGTGTGCAATTGCAACTATCACCACTGGCGCAAGGGCGCGTAGTGCTGGCGGCGCAGGTCAGCTGCGTGCGGCCAGATGCAGGGCGTGCGCTGGCTGGTTTGCCTATCGAAACGGCGTGGCAGCGTCTGCCACATTTGCTCTCGTTGTGTCCGATTGCACAGCAAACAGCCGCCGCGCAAGCCTTTGCCGCGTTAGCGCAACCATCCCACGTTTTACTTCCGGCGCAGATACAAAGTCCGCCAACTGAACAGCTAGCGGCTGAGTGGATGCGTGAACATGCGTGGCAAAACTGGCAACTGTTAGCACTTGATGGCGATGCGATGCTCTTTTTGGCCGATACGCGCGTCTTACGTCACCCCGATCGACAAGGTTGGGAAACCGCGTTTACTCATCTGTGTGGCTTGAGCGCCGAGGCATTTTGCTCGTTGGCCTCTTTCGAGGATTGGATGGCGTGGATGCAACACTCCACCGCGCCCTATCCGGCATTACTGCACCGCTATCTGCCGTTGCTTTCGTTTGGCGCGCAGTCAACCTGCTCGCAGCCAGAAAGCGGGGCATTTGGTCGCCAATACGCGCATCCCCTGATTCAGGCGTTGATTGGCCGTTATGGTAATGGTGTTGCCGCACGCTTAACAGCGCGCTGGCTGGAAATGGCGCGTTTGATTGCGGAGCCGGCGGCGCAAGTGATTCTCTCTGGCGCAGACCAAACGGCTACGTGCGAGAAGGGCGAGTCATCGGATATGTCGCCGAGTACATGGCGAGTAAGTGGACAGACGATGGCGTCGCGCGGCAGTTTGTCTCATCGCATCACGGTGCAGAATACCGCCAGCCATGACGATCCGAAACTTGCTCGTTGGCAGATTGCGCGCTGGGAAATCGATGCACCCACTGATCGTTATTTTGCCCGCGGTGGACTACTGGAGCAGGCGCTGAATGGCCAAACGGCCGACGATCAGCAACAAGCCTTGCGGGCGACAGAATTGCTGCTGCGCGCGATAGATCCTTGTGTGGGCTTTGAGATCGTCTGTGCACCCATTGAGGTACAGAAAGATACGACAGCATGAGGCAACAAAATCAAAAGCGTCATTGTGAATTGACGCATTTAATCGAGAACATTAACGCTGGCCGAGCGAAGAATCGCGGCCAGCGCAGACTCATCGGAAACAGGCAGAACTGACATGCATGAAATGGCGCTATGCGAAAGTGCGATGCAGGTAATTGAGCAGCAAGCCGCGCAAAATGGCGTGCGGCGTGTGACTGCCGTGTGGCTGGAAGTCGGCGCACTGGCGTGTGTCGAAATTTCTGCGCTGACCTTTTGTTTTGACGCCGTTAGCCGTAACACGCTGGCGGAAGGGTGTAAACTGCACGTGCGGGTCAAACCGGCACAGGCATGGTGCTGGGACTGCTGTCAAACCGTGGTGATCAATCAGCGCGGCGAGGCGTGTCCGCATTGTCAGGGATACCGTCTGCGTGTGGATGACGGTGAAACATTACGAATTCAGGAAATAGAGGTGGAATAACCATGTGTACGACATGCGGTTGCGCCGAAGGCGAAGTCCGGATTGAAGGGGATGCACACGGACAGCATCATTCTCATGTTCATCACCATGATCATGGGCATGCTCATAAACATAGTCATAGCCACCATCATGGTCATACTCATGATCATTCACATGAGCATTCTCACGGTCATGATCATTCACATGGACACCACCACGATCACCACTCGCATGCGCATCAAGCGCAGAGTAGCGCAGCCAGTGCCGTGCCAGCGGTCGGTGAGCTAAGTGGTAATGCGGGCAGTGTTGTTGTCCACCATCATTATCACCATAACGGCGATGTGCATCATCATTACCATTATCACTTTCCGGTAAGAGGTGACAACGTCACACTGGCTGACCATCATGACCATCATGACCATCATGACCATCATGACCATCATGACCATCATGACCATCATGACCATCATGAC
>NZ_JRKB01000112.1:0-2592 GCF_000800945.1 Plesiomonas sp. ZOR0011 | reverse complement strand
TCCACTATCGCTGGGACGGTGACCAGCTGGTGCAGCAACAAAGCTACCGGGCCGATGGCAACGCCGCCCGTCAGGTGCAGTGGGTGTATGAGCCGGGCAGCTTCAGACCACTGGCCCAGTGGGAAGCAGGTGAACAGGACGAGCGTCTGCACTATATCGTGACGGACGTGGCGGGCACAGCCCGCGAGCTGTGCAGCGAAGCCGGTGACATTATCTGGCGTGGTGAACAGCGGCTGTGGGGCAACTATCGCGCAGATACCATCCCTCAACCGCTCAGGCGCTTCCTTGGGGATGCGGCCAACGACGAGACCTACTGCGAGCTGCGCTATCAGGGGCAGATTTATGACCAGGAGACGGGGCTGTATTACAACCGGCACCGTTACTTTGACCCTGAGTTGGGGCAATATATCTCGCCAGATCCGATAGGTTTTGCGGGAGGGCTGAGGCCACAGGGATATGTGCATAATCCGCTGGAGTGGGTTGATCCGCTGGGGTTGGAGAGATTTCCCACGTGGATGTCGACCAAGCAAGTCTATGAGCGACATCATATTATCCCATATGAACATCGTAATCATGATTTTTTCAACAGGACTGACTTGAATATTAATGGTGCAACCAACATGATTTATCTCCCTGTCGCGGATAATATTCATCCTACAAAGATGGTGCATCATAACTTCAAGTTAGATGGTAAACCTCACTCGGAGTACAATGCAGCTATGAGAGATAGGCTCGACGCTCTTGAATTGCAAGCTCAGAGAGAAGGTTGGAGTAAAGAGAAAGCGAATCAGGAAGCTTTAAAATTGCAACATGATACTCGAGCTGCCCTAAATCGCACCAGTTCAAAAAAAGGATGCTAATTATGTATTTCATAATGAAGCCTACACATCAATACAATTGTGATAATGTAGTTGTTGACTTCGGCAATAAGATAAATAAAAAGCTCACTTATTTTGTTTATCATCACGACGAGTTGCCGGAGAGTAATGGTTTGTTGCTAACTGGAGACTCGCAGATATCTGATTTTGAGAAAATAAAGGCTACATCTGATTACTATGATGGAGTCGTATCAATACCTATTATTTCTGGGAAAGCAAAGCAAGTGCTTGAAAAGGAGTTGGATGCACCTTTCATAACTCTCTCGATTGACAATCATGATGATTTCTACACTTTTCCAATTAGTGAGATGAGAGGCTTTGTTGATCTTGATAAATCAACGTACAGGGAGTTGACAGATGGTTCGAAAATAATAGATGCATTTGCCTATAAGCAGGTTGATGATGACTTTTTTATAGCCAAGGATAAAAGCTATCCATATAAATTCTTTGTCAGTCAACGTTTTATAGATTTATGCAGGGAAAATAGCCTAAAAATTGATTTTGATGTTGTTGTTATTGGCAAGCCAAGGTCATTTTTCTCTTGAATAATACAGGGGGTAGACTCAATTAAATTACAGGTACAGTTCTGATCATCACTCTATTGTTGCCTAAATCAGTCACAACCTATGACCTCCCCAGCCCCAAGTACCCACATACTAGGGGCTTTTTTATTAGTAGGCGGTGATGCCTCTAATCAGTTGAAGTGATGCTTTTCGATGAAGGCGCTGATGACTTTTACGTGGAGCTCAACAGAGGCAGATTCTTTTGCAAGCTAGTCGCATGAGGCGCGTTCTGCTCATCAGATTGTTGCGCTCGCACTGTACACATTACACCGTCTCAATCGAGCGGTGGCATTACCAACGTTTGATTGAATAGCGATACA
This sequence comes from Plesiomonas sp. ZOR0011, assembly GCF_000800945.1. Classification (NCBI taxonomy): domain Bacteria; kingdom Pseudomonadati; phylum Pseudomonadota; class Gammaproteobacteria; order Enterobacterales; family Enterobacteriaceae; genus Plesiomonas; species Plesiomonas sp. ZOR0011. The sequence continues at coordinate 831 of NZ_JRKB01000112.1, read as the reverse complement.
TTAATTATACAGGTACTTTTTATGAAAAAGATCTATCTCAATACTCTGCTTATATCCCTCACTCTATTTTCTGCGCTGGTTAAAAGTGAGGAACCTCAGTGGCTGGAAGGTGTGTATGTCAATGAAGATCATGACGCGCTAGCAAAATCACTGACCTTTTGTAAGGCGGGAATGGCCCTTTATGATTTTATTAATGCAGGGTATGTTGTCGAAGGGAAAGGGGATGACAGGGTTATTACACTCTATTCCAATGGAGCATTTAAGCTAAAGGTTGCAGAAAATGGAAAAATTTTGATGCCTGATGATGATTTCACAAAACAGTGGCTGACAAAAAGTCGTCTTAAACTCGACGCAACACAACCTTATGAATGTAAACCTGGCTTCTGATTATCCTGGCTCTGTTGATTTTTACTGATCGCTAAATAGCAGGGTTTTACCTGCATAAAAACCTCTGCTTCCTGCATGAAAGTAATTATCGCAGCAGCATGAAAAATAATATTACTACTTCACGAGTAACCCGGGCCGATGGCAACGCCGCCCGTCAGGTACAGTGGGTCTATGAGCCGGGCAGCTTCAGACCACTGGCCCAGTGGGAGGCTAGTGAACAGGACGAGCGTCTGCACTATATCGTGACCGATGTGGCGGGCACCGCTCGCGAGCTGTGCAGCGAAGCCGGTGACATTATCTGGCGCGGTGAACAACGGCTGTGGGGCAACTATCGCGCAGATGCCATCCCGCAACCGCTCAGGCGCTTTCTTGGGGATGCAGCCAATGACGAAACTTATTGTGAGCTGCGCTATCAGGGGCAGATTTATGACCAGGAGACGGGGC
>NZ_JRKB01000111.1:0-204 GCF_000800945.1 Plesiomonas sp. ZOR0011 | reverse complement strand
AGGGACTTGAACCCTCACGTCCGTTAAGACACTAACACCTGAAGCTAGCGCGTCTACCAATTCCGCCACCTTCGCACTGGAGTGTTTGATTGGATATTAACGCCGCCAATCCGGCTGATTAATCTGATGCTTGGTGCGAAGAGAGGGACTTGAACCCTCACGTCCGTTAAGACACTAACACCTGAAGCTAGCGCGTCTACCAAT
>NZ_JRKB01000110.1:0-241 GCF_000800945.1 Plesiomonas sp. ZOR0011 | reverse complement strand
CTCGCTTCAGCTCTTTTTGCAACCGCTTAATCTCTGCCTGAGCATCTGCCAAATCATTATGCTGTTGCTTGTCAGGGCCGTACTTCTTTATCCAAGCGTAGAGGCTATGCGTTGTGATATCGAGCCGTTTTGCAACATCTGCGACAGCATGGCCTCGATCAACGGCCTGTTTAACTGCTTCGATTCTGAATTCTTCAGGGTAACGTTTACCGCTCATAGGCACCTCTCTTTGCGTTAGTTT
>NZ_JRKB01000109.1:0-51050 GCF_000800945.1 Plesiomonas sp. ZOR0011 | reverse complement strand
AGCGGGAAACGAGACTCGAACTCGCGACCCCGACCTTGGCAAGGTCGTGCTCTACCAACTGAGCTATTCCCGCATCACTTACACGGCGTAACAGCGAAGTACTCGAACAGGTCGAATTCATCATTGCTACGGGCTGCGAATTATACGGAGATTCCCCCGCGACGCAACCCCCTAAAGCAAAAAACTTGTCATCGCCAGCGCGTCTGCTGACAAATCGGCCAATCCGGATAATTTGCCAGCAAATTTTGCCGTCACGGCGCGCAAGTCACTTATAAACGGATGAAATTCTCGCGGTAATAGCGCAGCTCTGCGATAGATTCACGGATGTCATCCAACGCCAAATGGGTGCCTTGCTTGCTAAAACCAGCCAGAACTTCAGGCTTCCAGCGACGCGCCAGCTCTTTTAAGGTGCTGACATCCAGATAACGGTAATGGAAGTACTGCTCCAGCTGCGGCATGTGGCGATACAAGAATCGGCGATCTTGGCCGATGCTGTTGCCACAAATCGGTGACGCGCCCGCAGGCACCCACTGCGCCAGAAAATCCAGCGTCTGCGCTTCTGCTTGCGCTTCGCTGCAGGTGCTGGCGCGCACGCGGGCCACCAGACCACTTTCGGTATGGGTGCGGGTGCACCAGTCATCCATCCCCGCCAGAACATCGTCAGGCTGATGAATGGCAAGTACCGGCCCTTCGGCTAAAATGTTCAAGTGCTTGTCGGTCACAATGGTGGCGATCTCCAGCACTTTATCGGTATCCGGATTGAGTCCGGTCATTTCCATATCAATCCAGATTAAATTTTCTTTATCAGCGGCCATGGGCACTCCTGCATTTTTTCTCGCAAACTGCGTGTATGATACAGGGTTTAAACTCCCTGCGTGTAATTACCAAAGAGCAAATCACTTTGAGTAAGAAAAAGCTAACCCTCGGCCAACAACGCCGAGTCAATGCCAACCAGCAACGCCGGTTGAAGCAAAAAGACCAAAATCCGGAATGGGATGATGCCCTGCTCGGCGATGCCCAAGAAGGGGTAGTCATCAGCCGTTTCGGTATGCATGCCGACATCGAGGCCGCAGACGGCAGCCTGCACCGCTGTAACCTGCGCCGCGCCATCAACAGCTTGGTGGCCGGTGATAAAGTGGTTTGGCGGCCAGGCAAGGAGCATATTCACGGGATCAGCGGCGTGGTCGAAGCCGTGCATGAACGCCACTCGGTGCTTACCCGTCCAGATTTTTATGACGGCGTCAAAGCGGTCGCCGCCAACATCGATCAGATTGTGATCGTCTCGGCGGTAGTCCCAGAGCTGTCTACCGATATTATCGACCGTTATCTGGTGGCCTGCGAGCAGGTCAACATCGCGCCGCTGATTGTGCTGAATAAAGTCGATCTGCTGAGCGCCGAAGATCGCTTATGGGCGGTCGAAGCCCTGGAGCAATACCACAGCATCGGCTATCGCATCTTGTGGGTGTCTTCCCATACCGGCGAAGGCATGGATGAGCTCAATGACGCCCTGCGCGAGCGCATCAACATTTTCGTGGGTCAATCAGGGGTAGGAAAATCCAGCTTGATCAACGCCTTGCTGCCAGAGGCCAATGCCGGTACCGGCGCGGTATCGGATAACTCGGGTCTCGGTCAGCACACCACCACCGCCGCGCGTCTGTATCACCTGCTGGAGGGCGGCGACCTGATTGACTCCCCAGGGATCCGCGAATTCGGTCTGTGGCATTTGGATCCGGAGCAAGTTACCGAATCTTTCATCGAGTTTCGTGACTACCTCGGCCTGTGCAAATTCCGCGACTGCAAGCATGATAACGACCCAGGCTGCGCGATCCGCGAAGCCGTGGAGGCGGGCAAAATCAGCCAAACCCGTTACGACAGTTATCACCGCATTTTGGAAAGCATGCTGCTGGCCCGTGCCCGCCGCCACTTCCCACAGCGCGATAATTAACTCGGTGCGCCTCACCCTGCGCGGTGAGGCCGTCTTCTGCGTACGCTAAGCGGTGCGACACAGCGCCTAGCTGCGCGCAGTGTTAGTGCTATCGCCTGAGTCGCATGCCATGCGCATCAGCATGACGTGATAAGAGAAATGGCAGGGATGACGCAGCTGACCGGCGCGGTCAACCTGCATCAACACTGACAAGGCGGCGGATTACGGGTAAAATGCGCGCCTTTTATGCATACGCACTGCGCACGCAGTCAGGCAAACTCGGATACATAACGAAGTTTCGCCCCATGACACTGCCCGCACAGACTCTAGGTGAACGGAGAAGCTACAGGTGTTCAACCAAGTAAAAATTGCACTGCAGTATCTGCTGCCAAAACAGCGGCTGACCCAACTGGCCGGCTGGGCGGCGGAAAAAAACGCCGGCGCGCTGACACACTGGGTGATCCGGCTGTTTGCCCGTCATTACGGCATCAACATGCAAGAAGCGCAAAAGAGCGATCTGAGCGCCTATGCCAGTTTCAACGAATTTTTTACCCGTCCGCTAAAGCACAGCGCGCGTCCAATTGATTTTGCACACAACTGCCTGTGCCTGCCCGCTGACGGCATGATCAGCCAGATTGGCCCACTGCGTGACGATCTGCTGCTGCAAGCCAAAGGCCACTACTATTCACTGGATACGCTGCTGGCCGGCCAAACCGAGTGGGTACGACGTTTTCGTCATGGCGCCTTTGCCACCACTTACCTGTCTCCGCGCGATTATCACCGCGTGCATATGCCGTGTGATGGCACTCTGCGCGAGATGATTTACGTGCCGGGTGAGCTGTTTTCCGTGAATCCACTGACCGCGGAAAACGTACCGGGGTTGTTTGCCCGTAACGAGCGCGTGATCTGCTTGTTTGATACCGCCGCCGGCCCAATGGCGCAGATTCTGGTCGGTGCCACCATCGTCGGCAGCATCGAAACCGTGTGGGCGGGAACCATTACCCCACCACGCCGTGGCGAGTTGCAGCGCTGGACCTATCCAGCTGCCGGTGACGAGCAAGCGGTACATCTGACCAAAGGTCAGGAAATGGGCCGTTTCAAGCTCGGCTCCACGGTAATCAACCTGTTTCCTGAAGGCAGTGTTGCATTTGAGTGCACATTACAGCAAGGTGTTACCACCCGCATGGGCGAGCGTTTTGCCCGGCTGCTGAGTGCCCCGAGTTCTGCTGAAGGTGACACCACCCTCGCATCCCCGCACTCCGGAGCCTGACTAACGCCAGCCTGCGGCTGAACGTTAACAGTATTTAGACCGTCGTTCGCGGCGGTCTTTGTTCCGCGAGGTCGCGCATGTCACGACACCCTTTACAGCGTTATTGTTCCCTCTTGTTGCTGCTGTGTGCCTTACTGGTCAACAGCCTGCCGCTACAGGCAGAGGTGTTGCAACCGGCAGACAAGCTGCAACAATCCATCGACACCACCGAAGCCGGTAATCTGCCCGATAAAAAAGCGATTTTAGAAAATCTGCAGACGGCACTGACTTGGCTGAAAACCCGTGATGAAGCGCAAAAGCGGCGCACGGAATATCAGGCGGCGATTGATAACTATCCCAACCTCACCAGCCAATTGCGCCAGCAGTTACAACAGCTACAGCGCAGCGCTAACAGCACCAGCCATACCCACAATGGCGCAGGGCTGACGACTGCCGAGCTTGAGCAGCAAATTTTGCAAACCAACAGCAAATTGCTGGGGGCGACGCGCGATCTGCAACAAGAAAGCGATCAAATTCAGGCCATCATCGATTCGCTGAACGATATTCCGACGCGGCAAAGTGAAGCGCGCACCTCCCTCAATCAGGCCGAGCAACGCTTATCGACGCTGCCGCCAAGCAGCAATACCCCGTTGCAGCAATCGCAAGAGCAAGCGCTGCGCGCCGAGGTAACTGCGCGCAAGGCTCAAGTGGATACCCTGGAGCTTGAGCAACTGTCGGCCAACAACCGGTTGGAATTGGCACGCCTGCGCCAAGAGATCTCGCGCACGGAGCGCGATCAGCTCGACAGCCGCCTGCAAGCCCTGCGCAATGCCTTTAACGAGCAACGCCAGCAAGAAGCGCAGCAAGCGCTCAAGCAAAGTACCGCCTTAATTGAGCAAAGCGCCGATCTGCCTGCCTTTGTCACCGAGCTGATTAACCAAAACCAGCAGTTGTCACAGGCGCTCAATCAACAGGCCAGCTTTTTAGAGCGCACCGCGGAAGCGCAGCGCAGCACCCAAGCGGACATCAATCAGGTTAAACAAGCGCTGAGCAGTATCCGTGAACAATCGCAGTGGTTATCGGTTTCCAACGCCCTCGGCGAGAGTTTGCGCTCACAAATTGCCAAACTGCCGAAAATGCCCAAACCACAGCAATTGGATCGGGAAATGGCGGATATTCGCGCCCAACGGCTGCAATATGATGAGATGCAAAATACGCCCCTGAGCGAAGAGCAGCTCACGCAAATTGAGGCGCTCCCGAAGAACCTGCGTAACATCTGGAACAGCCAGTATCAGACCCGCCATGACTTACTGACGTCGCTGATCACCGGCACCGATACCAGCATACTGGAGCTGGCCAAACTGAAAGTGGCCACGAACCAACAAATCGATGTGCTGCGCGAAATTAAAGTCGCCACCAATCGCTATCTGTTCTGGTTGCCAGACTTAAACCCGATTGGCCTCGGCTTCCCACTCGCGGTGCTACACGATGTGCGCCAACTGGTGGCGATGGATGTGTTCGGTCAGATAGCGCAGGGTTTTGTCGCCAGCTTACACAGCGAAAGCCTCTTGTGGTTGCTGGCCGCTATCGGCGTGAGCATCGCCAGCCGTTACAGCATGGGTAACTACCGCCGTTTTCTGGACAAAGCCGCCAGCCGGGTAGGCAAAGTGACCTTAGACAGCTTCGGTCTGACGCTACGCACCTTGCTGTGGTCGGTGTGGGTTTCCCTGCCCGCGCCGGTGCTGCTAGCCGCGGTGGGTTACAGTCTGCTCAATGCGTGGGCCTATCCGGTGGCCATTGCCTTTGGTGAAAGCCTGATCAATTTGGTTATCGTGATCAGCTTGTTCGTGATCACCGCCAATTTTGCCCGCGCTAAAGGGCTCTTCATCGTCCATTTTGGTTGGGACAGCAAGAAAGTGGGCCGCGCGATGCGCTATTACGCCGTGTCGCTGGCCAGCTTTGTGCCGCTGTGGTGTGTCGCCGATACCTTAAGCTCGCTTAACGATCGCCAGTTTAACGATACGCTGGTACGACTGGCCTTTATTGGCCTGTGCATCGTGCTGATGGTACTGACCGCCAGCTTACGGCGCACCAAAGTGCCGCTGTACCTCAACGCCCAAGGCTCGGGGCAGAACCTGATTAACTACTTGCTGTGGGGCGTGGTGTTAGCCACGCCGCCACTGGCGATTTTGTTCACCTGCTTAGGCTATCTGTCGACCTCACGGGCGCTGCTGGCGCGGGTGGAGGTGTCGTTGGTGGTATGGCTGTTCTTATTGCTGTTCTACTACCTGACCCGTCGCTGGATGTGGATCCAACGCCGGCGTATCGCCTTTGAGCGAGCCAAGCAGCGCCGCTCTGAGATCTTGGCGCAACGGGCACGCAGTAACGATGATGAGCATGCCACCAGCAATGATGGTGCGCAGGACATGATTGAAGAGCCGGTGATCGATCTGGATGTGATCAGCGCCAAATCCTTGCAGCTGATGCGCTCGATGATCTCGTTGGCCGCCCTCGGCTCGCTGATGTTGATTTGGTCTGAGCTGCGCTCGGCGTTTGCCTTCTTGGATAACATCAACCTGTGGAATGTCATCGACATCACCAATGGGGTCGAAAGCGTCCAGCCGATTACGCTGGGCTCGCTGCTGCTGGCCGGTCTGGCGCTGATCATTACCGCCAAGATCATCCGTAACCTGCCAGCGCTGATGGAGCTGGCACTGTTACAGCATCTGGATCTGACCCCGGGAACCGGTTATGCCATTACCACTTTAACCAAGTACTCGATCATTTTATTCGGGGTGATGATCACCGCCTCGATGATTGGGGTGGATTGGGCTAAGTTGCAGTGGTTAGTGGCGGCGCTCGGTGTCGGTCTCGGTTTTGGTTTGCAAGAGATCTTCGCCAACTTTATCTCTGGCCTGATTATTTTGTTTGAAAAGCCAATCCGCATTGGCGATACGGTGACGATTCGCGATCTGACCGGTACGGTGACCAAAATCAACACCCGTGCCACCACTATTGCCGATTGGGATCGCAAAGAGATCATTGTGCCGAACAAGGCCTTTATCACCGAGCAGTTCATCAACTGGTCGCTATCCGATCCGATCACCCGCATCGTGCTGCGGATCCCCGCCCCGCAACATGCCGATACGCAACTCGTCACCAGTTTGATAGAGCAAGCCGCGCGAAATACACCGAATGCCTTGGAAACCCCAGCACCCGAGGTGTATCTGGTCGACTTGCAGCAAGGGATCCCGCTCTATGAGATCCGCTTGTACGCGGCAGAAATGGGCCATCGAATGCCTATTCGCCATGAGCTGCACAAGCAGATCTTGGCTCTGTTCCACGCCCATGAACTGGAACTGCCGTATCCGCCCAGTCAGATTCGGGTGGAGAAGATGCCGGCCAGTGAAGCGCTACGCCGCAGCGCGGTGAGTAATGTGATGACGATCTAGCGGGTGGCCTTCCTCGCTAATTAGATTTGCCAGCAAATGATAATGAGAACTCATTGCATTTAAGTGAGTTCTCCTTTATTGTACAAGGACTGCACAGAAATCGGTTTCAGCCCTTCCGTTTTCTGCCACGCTCTCCCCCGCATATTGCCGTGCCAGACCGCAGGTTTTGCACAAGCTGGCACGGCAAAAATAAAAAAACGGCGGTCCTAATGGACTGCCGTTTTTGTCTGCTCGCTAGCAATAAACGATAAATTATCGCGCTTCAGCAACACTCACGCGATAATATTCACGCGATCGAGACCGGAAATGCCATCACTTCACTGATATCTTCGGCATTCACGGCCACCATCAGCAAACGTTCAACGCCCAGCGCAACTCCCGAGCAATCCGGCATACCGGCGGCCACGGCGGCCATCAGACGCTCATCAATGGGGTAAGTCGGTAAGTTACGTGCCGCCCGCTTGATATTTTCCTGCTCTAAGCGTTTGCGCAGCTCTTCAATGTCACTCAGCTCATGGAAGCCATCTGCCAACTCCATGGCGTGATAAAACACCTGAAAACGCTCAGCAACGCGGTGATCTTCCGAACTGATTTGCGCCAGCTCCGCCTGATTGGCTGGGAAGTGATACACAAAGACCGGTTTCTCTTGGCCCAGATTCGGCACCACTTCGCGCTGGAACAGCACGTGCAGCAGGCAATCGCGCTCTTCCCCTTCTAGCAGATCTGTTAGCCCTTTAGCTTCAACCAGCTCAGCCAACACCGCTTTATCTGCTGACAGCGGGTCAATATCCAAATGACGCAAGAAGGCTTGCTGATAAGAAAGACTTTCCGCCGGTTCACAGTCGAGGATCTGCTGCAGCAGATCGTCCACTTCATTCATCAGACGGTACATATCAAAGCACGGCCGGTACCATTCCAAGATGGTAAATTCCGGATTATGTCGGCTATCGGCATCCTTGTTACGAAATGAGCGACCTAACTGGAAAATCGGACCGCTTCCCGCGGCCAACAGGCGTTTCATGTGATATTCAGGATTGGTGACCAGATACAGTTTCTGGCTCTCACAATCATCACAGCCTTGGTATTCCAGTTGAAACGGAAATTGGTATACATCCGCTAAGGTAGTCTGACTCATAGCCGGCGTTTCGACTTCCAGCACACCCCGATCAGCAAAGAAACGACGCACATCTGCCAGCATGGAGGCACGCTTTAGCAGATTGCTCATTGGCGCTGAAGGCTGCCAGTTCACCGATTCGCTCATGATTTCCTCTGGATAAACACTCGTAATTGGTGCCGCAGTCTACCCGCGAGTCCGTCATCAGACAAATCCTTGGCGGCATTTCCTCTGTCTGGCCGTCATTTAAATGTAAAAATTCCGCCGTGGGGTTTCGCTTTAGTGAAAAAATGAAGCACTAATGTAAATTAATTCTTAAATTCACTATTTTTGTGACTCCGTGCGGTTTTTTGCGCTCGATCACGAAATCAAATCTTGCTCACTCTTTCGAGTGAGTAAACTCTCAAAACAGGTAACTAAATCAAGTTTTGTTACAGGTGCGATGACTACAATAGCCGCGCTGAAACCGAGGATTTCCCCCTTATTTATTTTTTTTAATCCCGACGACTATAATTTGTCCAATATTTCGGAGGAATGCTGTGCAGACCTTTACCGCAGACATCGCTATCATTGGTGCGGGTGGTGCGGGCTTGCGTGCCGCAATTGCCGCAGCCGAAGCCAACCCTAATCTGAAGATCGCGTTGGTATCCAAGGTATACCCTATGCGCAGTCACACCGTTGCAGCCGAAGGTGGCTCCGCAGCGGTAGCACTGGATCATGACAGCTACGACAACCACTTCAACGATACCGTATCCGGTGGTGATTGGCTGTGTGAACAAGACGTAGTCGAATACTTCGTTAAACACTCACCGATTGAGATGACCCAACTGGAGCAGTGGGGTTGTCCGTGGAGCCGTCGTCCGGATGGTTCTGTAAACGTACGTCGCTTCGGCGGTATGAAAATTGAGCGTACTTGGTTTGCTGCGGATAAGTCCGGCTTCCATATGCTGCATACCCTGTTCCAGACGTCTATCCAATATCCACAAATCCAGCGCTTTGACGAGCACTTCGTACTGGACCTGCTGGTAGACAACGGCGAAGCCCGTGGTCTGGTCGCAATGAACATGATGGAAGGTACTCTGGTACAGATCCGCGCCAACAGCGTGATCCTGGCTACCGGTGGTGCCGGCCGTGTTTACCGTTACAACACCAACGGCGGTATCGTAACTGGTGATGGTATGGCGATGGCTTACCGTCATGGCGTACCTCTGCGTGACATGGAATTCGTTCAGTACCACCCAACCGGTCTGCCGGGCTCAGGTATCCTGATGACCGAAGGCTGCCGTGGTGAAGGTGGTATTCTGGTGAACAAAGACGGCTACCGTTACCTGCAAGACTACGGTCTGGGACCAGAAACCCCAGTCGGTCAGCCGAAGAACAAGTACATGGAACTGGGTCCACGTGACAAAGTTTCTCAGGCGTTCTGGCACGAGTGGCGCGCAGGCCGCACCATCTCTACCCCTCTGGGCGATGCGGTACATCTGGACCTGCGTCATCTGGGGGCTAAGTACCTCAACGAGCGTCTGCCATTCATCTGTGAACTGGCGAAAGCTTACGTGGGCGTGGATCCGGTTAAAGAGCCAATCCCAGTACGTCCAGCCGTACACTACACCATGGGTGGTATCGAAACCGATAACCAGTGCGAAACCCGCATCAAGGGTCTGTTCGCAGTGGGTGAGTGTTCTTCTGTGGGTCTGCACGGTGCGAACCGTCTGGGTTCTAACTCACTGGCTGAAATCGTGGTATTCGGTCGTCTGGCCGGTGAAAATGCCGTGGCACGCGCCGCTGAAATGGGCGAAGCCAACGATGCAGCTCTGAATGCACAAGCCAAAGACATCGAAAACCGTCTGCACAGCGTTCTGAATCAGGAAGGTAATGAGTCCTGGTCGAAGATCCGTGACGAGATGGGCATGTCCATGGAAGAAGGTTGCGGTATCTACCGTACCGAAGATCTGATGCAAGCCACCGTTGATAAGCTGGCTGAGCTGAAAGAACGTATCAAGAAAGTGTCTATCAAAGACCGCTCCAGTGTGTTCAACACGGATCTGCTGTACGCCATCGAAGTGGGTTACAGCCTGGACGTGGCCGATGCCATGGCGAACTCTGCGCTGGCGCGTAAAGAGTCTCGTGGTGCGCACCAGCGTCTGGACGAAGGCTATACCGAGCGTGATGACGTGAACTTCCTGAAGCATACTCTGGCCTTCCGTAGCGAAGACGGCGGCGCGCCGCGTCTGGAATACAGCGATGTATGCATCACCAAGTCCCAGCCTGCCAAGCGTGTATACGGCGCTGAAGCAGAAGACCAAGAAAAGCAGAAGAAGGAGCAGGCATAATGGCAAGCCGTACTCTGAAGATGGAAGTGATGCGCTACAATCCTGAACAGGATACCGCGCCTTATTTCCAGACCTTTGATGTACCATACGACAACGCCACTTCCCTGCTGGATGCGTTAGGCTATATCAAAGACAACCTCGACAGCGATCTGTCTTACCGTTGGTCCTGCCGTATGGCCATCTGCGGCTCTTGCGGCATGATGGTTAACAACGTGCCTAAGCTGGCTTGTAAGACTTTCCTGCGTGACTACGCCGACGAAGGCATGCGCATCGAAGCGCTGGCCAACTTCCCGATCGAGCGTGACCTGGTGGTTGACATGACTCACTTCATCGAGAGTCTGGAATCCATCAAGCCATACATCATCGGTAATGACCGTAAAGTGTCTGAAGGTCCAAACGTTCAGACCCCGGCTCAGCTGGAGAAATACCGTCAGTTCTCTATGTGCATCAACTGTGGTCTGTGCTACGCAGCCTGCCCGCAGTTTGGCCTGAACCCAGAGTTCGTAGGTCCTGGTGTACTGGCTCTGGCACAGCGTTACAACACTGACAGCCGTGACCACGGTCAAGCTGAGCGTATGCCAGTTCTGAACGGCAAAAACGGTGTGTGGAGCTGTACGTTCGTCGGTTATTGCTCTGAAGTGTGTCCGAAGCACGTTGACCCAGCCGCTGCTATCCAGCAGGGCAAGGTAGAAAGTGCCAAAGACTTCATGATCGCCATGCTGAAGCCACAGTGAGGAAAGAAATGAGCACTATCTCCAAACGTAAACCTTATGTTCGCGAGATGAAAGCGAACTGGTGGCAGAAACTGGGCTTTTACAAGTTCTACATGATCCGTGAAGGCAGCGCTGTACCAACCGTATGGTTCGGTCTGGTTCTGCTGTACGGCATGTTTGCTCTGCGCGGTGGTGTAGACAGCTGGTATAGCTTTGTCGGCTTCCTGCAAAACCCTATCGTTCTGCTGCTGAACCTGATTGCTCTGGGTATGACCCTACTGCACACCGCAACCTGGTTCAACCTGGCACCGAAGGCACAGATGATCATCATTAATGATGAAAAACTGCCTGAGAGCAAAATTGTTAAAGCACTGTGGGCAGTAATGGTGGCATTCACTATTTTTGCCCTGGCTATCGTACTGATTTAAGGAAGGAAGAGGATGAAACCATCAATCCCTCAGCGTTCTGACGAACCGGTATTTTGGGGCCTGTTCGGTGCGGGCGGTATGTGGAGCGCCATCGTTTCTCCGGTGATCATCCTGCTGGTCGGCATCATGCTGCCACTGGGTATGCTGCCGGATGGTGCGATGAGCTACGAGCGCGTACTGGGCTTTGCTCAGAGCATCATCGGTCGTCTGTTCATGCTGGGTATGCTGATCCTGCCTATCTGGTGTGGTATGCACCGTATCCACCACGCGATGCACGATCTGAAAGTGCACGTACCGGCGGGTAAACTGGTGTTTTACGGTCTGTCTGCGATCTACAGCCTGCTGGCGCTGATCGTGGTATTCACGCTGTAATCCTACTAGCGAGGCGAAACGTGCTGGTCACGGTTCGCCTCGACATGCGTTCGATATCCGCGCGATCTCCGCGAGAGATAAAAATACCCGGCATCGCCGGGTATTTTTTTATCCCTATCCTTGCTATACCTAAACCAGAGATACCGAAAGCTGTACGGCACTGATGCTGTGCATGACTCTCATCTTGCTTAGGCATTTTGCTAAGGATAGGCCAATGCTATCACCTCGCGCCCTGCTCTCCGCCGCTACCTTGTGGTTAACCGCACTGTTAACCGCCTGTACGCAAGTTCCGCCCGGCGCCAAGCCGATTCAACAACTGGATCTGACGCGCTATCAAGGTACGTGGTACGAAATTGCGCGCCTCGACCACTCGTTCGAGCGCGGCCTGACCCACGTCACAGCCGACTATCTGCCGCGTGATGATGGCGGGATCCGCGTCATCAACCGTGGGTTTGACCCCGCGAAACAGCGCTGGCAAGTTGCTGAGGGCAAAGCCTATTCACTGGCGCCCGATATGCCGGGCTCACTGAAAGTCTCCTTTTTCGGCCCGTTTTACGGTGGCTACCATATCCTTAAACTGTCTGACGACTACCACTATGCGCTGATCAGCGGCCCGAGCCATGAATACCTGTGGATCTTGGCCCGCACGCCAACTCTGCCCACCGCCGAGCTCGACGCGCTCTTACAGCAAGCCAAAGCGGCCGGTTTTGCCACCGACGCCCTGATTTTTACCGACCAGCGCGCTCCGCGACCACAAAGTGAACTGGCAAGCACACCGGTACCCTAAACCAAGCGACAGCGCCGCACGCCAGTCATCCCTTGTCAGACAAGGATAAAAACAGGCATCGCGGCGCACTCACCGACATCAATAATAAAGTTCAGGGATGGTGGCCATCAGCGGTGGAGAATACACCGCTCGACCGGTCAACGAAGATATTCGCGCAACTCAACTACTGAATTTTAGCCCCAAGATCCCGCACACAATCAGCACCAAACTGCCGACCCGCACCAAAGAAGCGGACTCGCCAAACAAAATGATGCCCATGATGGCCGTTCCAACCGCGCCGATACCAGTCCACACCGCATAAGCGCTGCCCGCTGGTAACTGACGCATCGCCATTGCCAGCAACACCATGCTACCACTGATGGTTAAGGCAAAAATCACCGTCGGTAACGGACGGCTAAACCCATGGCTGGCTTTTAAGGCCAGCGCCCAACACACTTCAAAGATACCTGCAATAATCAGGTATACCCACGCCATAGTCCTACACTCCTCCATGGCATTCTTCGGGGTCGTCCCCATACGAAAGGCAGTCATACCGGGTCGTCCCGGGACTGAATAGACAACGTGCGACTCTGGGCCGCACGAGAAAGAAACTAGCAATGCTGACGCGAAGAGTCGAGGTCGCTAGGTAGATTGCGCCGGCGCAGCGCATAAAGCAAGCCGGGGATCAGTAACAAGGCGGCCACCGCCGCGGCCACTACTGCTGGCCAGTTGCCGCTTCCCCACCAGTACAGCAGATAAAAACCGCCGGCGGCAGAGCCAAAATAGTAGAACATTAAATACAGCGCGCTGGCCATCGCACGCCCTTCACCGGCATGCTTACCGACCCAAGCGCTGGCTAATGAGTGCAGCAGGAAAAAACCGATACTATTAATCAACAGTCCGGCAATGATCACCCACAGCTGCAAACTCAACGTCAGCAATGTGCCGCCCGGCAAACACCCCACACCCAGCGCCATCCCCGCCGGAACCGAATAGCGCACGCTCCAATGGCCGGCTAAACTGGCCGACACCGTGCCGCTTAAATAGCATAAAAACAGCAATGACAACGCACTGGCTGGCAGATGCCACGGCGCGCCGTGTAAGCGAAAGGTCAGTACCGAAAACAGATTGATGAAAATACCAAACGCCAGCATGCTGATTAAAAACACCGGCCACAGATAAGGATTGCGTAGGTGGCGCAACAAGGTGCCAAACAGTGCGCGCGGCCGTAAGGCTTGTGCACGAAAATGCTGCGGTTTAGGTAATAACACGGCCACCAGCGATACACCAGCCGCGGTGAGCAGCGCCAGTGTCCACACCGTAGCTTCAATACCAAACCACTGTGACATCCCACCGCCAATCAAACGCCCCGCGATTCCGCCCACCGAATTGGCGGCCACATAACTGCCCACCGCCCGCATAAAGGCTTTAGACTCAAACTCTTCGGCCATGTAGGCCACCGCCACGGCAGGAAAACCGGCCAATCCAATGCCTTGGATCACCCGCAGCACAATCCAGCTGCTGAGGCTCTGCGCCAACAGCAGCGCCAGCGCCGTCCCTAACGACAGCCCTAAGCTACACAGCATGATGCGACGCCGACCGAGCGCGTCGGCGGCGATCGCCCACGGCAGCAAACTCAGGCTTAACCCGAGCGACGCGCCAGCAAAGATGCCGTTCACCTCGCTGGCACTGGCACCGAACTGCGCCGCCAGCAGCGGCAACATCGGTTGTGGTGCGTACAAATTACAAAAGACCAGAAAAGAGGATAGCGCCAGCGCGGCGGTGGCGCGCCGGTAATCGCGGCTTCCCTGCGTGATCATGTTGTGTCCTTACCTCGGGGCGACCGATACGTTCAGTGCGCCAAATCACTGCACCCAGTCCGTCACTATAATGGTTATAATCTCAGCAGAATATGCGTCAGGGCAGATTTTACCGATTCCGCTCTCACCACAAGGAACGATGATGCCACACACGACTCCCGTGACCACGCCTGAACAGGACACGCGGCCACGTCAGCTCACGCCGCAACTGCTGAGCGCGGCCGAGCAGCAACAGATCCTGCAACCCGGACAAGCCGCGGCGCTATGGCAGTTTGTCTGCCAACAAGCGCCAACACCGAGCTCGCGTTTTACCATCGCGCAGGTGCTGTACACCTTAGGCGGCTTACTGGCGATTGGCGCGATGACCGTCTTTATGCAGCAAAGTTGGTCACGCTTTGGCCCACTGACCTACAGCACGTTGTCCGCCGCTTTACTGCTGATTGCACTCCTGCTAGCAGAAGTGCTGCACCGGCGTCGTTACCCATTGCCAGCGGCCTTATGCGCTACGGTCGTGATGCTGACCGCGCCGCTGATTTTGCTCGGGTTACAAATGCACTGGGGATGGTGGGATGATCCGCACACCCGTCTGCCGCTGTTTTATCTCGATTATCCGGGCATGGCCGATCGGCGTTGGTTATCGTTGGAAGTGCTCGGCTTGCTGACCGGTCTGGCGATGGTGTGGCGCTACCGCGCACCACTGTTGATGCTGCCACTGAGTTTACTGCTGTGGGTCACGCTGCTGCATAACGCGCTCGATCTGTTGAGTTGGTGGCATAGCAGCTGGCGTCGTCAGTGTCTGCTGTCACTGCTGATTGGCGTTGGCATGTTAGGGATCGCCGGCTGGCTGGATCATCGCTATCGGCGTCAGCCCGATTATGCTCACTGGTGGTATGTCAGTGCGCTAACCATCTGTTGGACTAGCCTGACCTTGCTCGACAGTCACAGCGAGCTGGGACGCTTTATTTACTGTTTACTGAATTTAGGCTTGATGCTGCTGGGGCCGCTGTTGAACCGGCGGGTATTTACCCTGTATGGCACGCTGGGTGTGTTTGCCTATTTTGGCTATCTAGCGTGGTCACTGTTTGCAGACAGCACGCTGTTCCCGTTTATTCTGTGCGCGGCAGGGCTGTTGGTGATTGGCCTTGGCGTCAAATGGCAGCAGCATGAAGTGGCGATTGCCAATTGGGTGCGCCGCCGCTTGCATCTGGATGCCTAAGCGCGGCTAAATCGTAATAACTACGGACGCTGCAAAAATTATAGCCCCGCGTATGCGGGGCTATGCAATCGAGCAACTATCGTCGATGCGAATCGGTCTGTATCTCGGCGTGTGTATCTAAACGTATGCCGCGATCATTGGCGCGGCTTATCTGATGACTAGTGACTCGCACATGACTTGTTACATTGCTCAGCTCAGCTCAGCTTAGCCACCAAACTGGCACAAGTAGGCAGTATCTTGCGCCACTTGCAGATCAAAGGCGCTGTCACCAGGGACATGAAACTCACTGCCCGCCGCAAAGGTCTGCCACGCATCGCTACCCGGCAGACGCACCGTCAGCGCACCGCGCAGCACCACCATCACTTCCGGCGCGCCGGTATTAAAGCGGTACTCGCCCGGCGCCATCACACCAACGGTAGCCCGACGCTCACCATCTTGAAAACCGATGGATTTAACCTGCCCAGCAAAATAGTCGTTCACTTCCAGCATGTTGTTACTCTCCCTGTCAAAATGGCTCGGCTGATCCCAAGCCTGCAGTCGGCAGCATACCGGTGATTTTTTGTTCTGACTAGATAAAAACCACGCCGCAAAACCCGTGCCCGGTTAGCCCATGATCTTATCGCGAAACATGAAGAACACCGCGCCCAGCAGGCATAAACCGGCCCAGACAAAGTCCATCCGAAACGGCTCTTTCAGGTAGTACAACGAGAACGGCACAAACACCGACAGCGAAATCACCTCTTGGATAATTTTAAGCTGCCCTGGCGATGCGACGGTATAACCAATGCGATTAGCCGGCACTTGCAGCAAATATTCAAACAAGGCAATGCCCCAACTAATCAGCGCAGCAAACAACCAAGGTTTATGGGCGAAGTTTTTCAGGTGGCCATACCAAGCAAAGGTCATAAAGATATTGCTCAGACACAACAGGCCTATGGTTGTTACCAGCGGCGGCATAACATTCCTTTTTTAACGGTGTACTTCAACAATTAACGGCCTTAATCGACGGCGCGCTGAATAGAGCTACCTAATTTTTGCACATCACGACCAAACCCTTTGGTGGTCTCACAACCGGTGGTCAAAAATGCCAGCAGTAACGGTACAACTAGCCAGATCATACGTGGTTTCATGGTTATCCTCACGCGTTCACTCTGGCCGGTGGCCAGATTCAAGCTCTACAGACGTCTGATTTTATTATAACCGTCCCCGCCTTCCCATCCTGTCGGCGTGAATTTGCTTGGTCTGACAATACGCCAGCTTCCAGCAAAAAGCGCAATCGCTGCCACAAAACCGCATAAAACCAGAGGTAACTCGCACAAAATCACAGCACCGACGCTAAAGATCGACTAGCCTCAAAGAAAGGTGTTCACGAAGAACGCCGCCAATAGCCGTGAGCCCAATGCGCTCATCATGCTAACGGCACTTTTCAGGGCGGACGGATTTCCCCCTGCCAGCGATAGCCGATTCCGCCGTGGATACCACAGTGCATCGTCTATCATACACCGTGATGCCGAGCATCAGCAGTGCCTGCCAGAGCAGGCCGAACCAACACAAGGACGTAGCGCATGTTGAACAACCCCGAACAAATTCTGCATCAGATCCAGCACCATCTATGGCAAACCCTGAATCAAGCCACTACGGTAGACGATTTTATTTTGCGCCAACCTCGCCAGCAGCGTAGCCCACGCCGCGCCCTATTCAGTCTGCCGCAAGGCTTTCACAGCCGTAGCCAGCGCTTTCGTCCGTATGTGGAAGAGTTATTGTATGAGCTCGATGGTCTGAAAATGCAGGCCGATAGCCCACTGATTGACGTGCACATTTCAACACTGGCGCACAAGCTGGAGCTGTTACGTAGCGAGCTGCGCTGTCAGCTGCGGGGAATCCAGCAAGCCAGTTAAAGATTAAGCTCTTGCGGTATTGGCCTCATCGCCCGTAAGCGCTTTCTTGTATACGAAACATGCACGAGAAATAAACGAAGATCCGGCGATAATAAGCTCAGACAGATACAACCATAAACAGTGATAGCAACAGATAGCGCGGCGCACCGCAGTAATGACTCTTACGCCGTATTACTGCGCACAGAGCTTCATAAATCACAGAGCCGCATAAATAATGGGCTCCATAAAAATAAGCGCCATAAAAAAACCCACCTAACGGTGGGTTTTTCTTTTTTATACACTGAACAGGTCAGGTATAGGCATTACATCATGCCCATACCGCCCATACCGCCCATGCCGCCCATACCGGCGCCCATGTCAGCTTTCTCTTCCTTCGGCATGTCAGTAACCATGCACTCGGTAGTGATCATCAGACCGGCTACGGAAGCTGCGTACTGCAGTGCAGAACGGGTTACCTTGGTTGGATCCAGGATACCCATTTCCAGCATGTCACCGTACTCTTCGGTCGCTGCGTTGTAACCGTAGTTACCTTCGCCCGCTTTCACGTTGTTCGCAACCACAGAGCCTTCTTCACCCGCGTTAATCACGATCTGACGCAGAGGCGCTTCCATCGCACGCAGAGCTACGCGGATACCCACGTTTTGCTCTTCGTTTTGACCAGTCAGGCCAACCAGCTTGCTAGCAACACGCACCAGAGCAACACCGCCACCAGCAACCACGCCTTCTTCTACCGCAGCACGAGTTGCGTGCAGGGCATCTTCTACGCGCGCTTTCTTCTCTTTCATTTCCACTTCGGTAGCAGCACCGACTTTGATCACAGCAACACCGCCAGCCAGTTTCGCTACGCGCTCTTGCAGTTTTTCACGGTCGTAGTCAGAAGTGGCTTCTTCGATCTGCTGACGAATCTGCGCTACGCGGCCTTGGATAGCGGCTTCATCACCCACGCCATCGATGATGGTGGTGTTGTCTTTGGTGATCACAACGCGCTTAGCTTGGCCCAGGTCTTCCAGAGTCGCTTTTTCCAGCTCCATACCGATCTCTTCAGAGATCACGGTACCGTTGGTCAGGGTCGCGATATCTTGCAGCATTGCTTTACGACGGTCACCGAAACCTGGCGCTTTAACAGCAGCCACTTTCACGATACCGCGCATGGTGTTCACTACCAGCGTTGCCAGCGCTTCACCTTCGACATCTTCCGCGATGATCATCAGTGGCTTACCAGACTTGGCTACCGCTTCCAGAACTGGCAGCAGTTCACGGATGTTGGAGATCTTCTTATCTACCAGCAGGATGAATGGGTTATCCAGCTCAGCAGAGCCAGTTTCTGGCTTGTTGATGAAGTATGGAGACAGGTAACCGCGGTCGAACTGCATACCTTCTACCACGTCCAGCTCGTCTTGCAGGCCGGTGCCGTCTTCTACGGTGATCACGCCTTCTTTACCTACGCGCTCCATAGCTTCAGCAATCAGGGTGCCCACAGTCTCATCGGAGTTAGCAGAGATGGTACCTACCTGAGCGATAGCTTTGGTATCAGCACAAGGAACAGACAGCGCTTTCAGCTCTTCAACCGCAGCAATCACCGCTTTGTCGATACCGCGCTTCAGATCCATTGGGTTCATGCCCGCAGCAACAGCTTTCAGACCTTCGTTCACGATAGCCTGCGCCAGTACGGTGGCAGTGGTAGTACCGTCACCTGCCGCATCGTTCGCTTTAGAGGCAACTTCTTTCACCATCTGCGCACCCATGTTCTCGAACTTGTCTTCCAGTTCGATTTCACGTGCTACAGACACACCGTCTTTAGTGATAGTTGGCGCACCGAAAGATTTATCCAGTACCACGTTACGGCCTTTCGGGCCCAGTGTTACTTTTACCGCGTCAGCCAGTACGTTTACACCACGCAGCATTTTTACGCGTGCATCATTGCCAAACTTCACGTCTTTTGCAGCCATGACAGATTCTTCCTTCAAAAATTGTGTTAAGGGTTAAAAGCAGTGAGCGATTATCAGGCCTGAACGATCGCCAGGATGTCGCTTTCGGACATGATCAGCACTTCTTCGCCGTCAATTTTCTCGCTCTTCACGCCGTAGCCATCGTTGAAAATAACGATGTCACCTACTTTTACGTCCAACGGCTTCACTTCGCCGTTGTCCAGAATGCGGCCGTTACCGACAGCCAACACTTCACCCCGGGTAGACTTACCCGCTGCTGATCCGGTCAATACGATGCCGCCAGCAGACTTGGATTCAACTTCTTTGCGCTTAATGATTACACGGTCATGCAGTGGACGAATGTTCATCGTTTCTACTCTCCAGATAACAAATTTAACACCCGGAATTCCATACCGGCTGTGTAGTTTCATATGTAGTTTCAAAGGTGGCGACCGGCCTAAGGCCTGCCGCGCTTGTGGTAATTGAAATGGGGGACTCCCGCGCCGGCTTCAAGGGGGCAAACAAAAAATTTTTTATTCCGGCATAAAAAAGGGATGAATGGCGAAATCGATCACATTCATCCCCGAGAGCTTTACAGCGTTACATGCCCAGCTTACGCATTCATGCACATAGCGATGAAGACCGCGTCACGATGCCGGCATACATGCCTACCTTCATGATTAATGTAGGCGTGGCGGCTGATCGTGGTCATCTGGCCCTTGCTGGCTGTGATCGCCCTGATGAGTCGGCGGGTCTTTACGCTCAAACTCACCATCAAAGGTGCGATGACCGCTGCGATTATCCTCGCCACCAAACGGGGTAAAGCCTGCACTGCCGGTGCCAATAATTTGCATTCGCGGCAGCACCCAATGCGCCAGCGCCTTTTGTACCCACGGCAGCAGCAGAATCAACGCCACAAAATCGGTTAAAAAGCCGGGGATAATCAGCAAAATACCGGCGATAACCAGCATACCGGCCTGCACCACTTCTTGGGCCGGCATTTCACCCTGCGCCAGTTTTTGCTGGATAAGCATCAGCGTCTTGACCCCTTTACTGCGGATCAGCGATACCCCCACCATCGATGCCAGCAAAGCCAGTGCCAGCGTTGTCCAGCCGCCAATCTGATCAGCGACCTGAATAAATATCGTTATCTCAATAAACGGCAGAAATAACAGCAACAGCAGAAAGAAAAGACGCACTATGTGCTCCTCGATGCGTAATAGCGTTAAATAGTAAGATGGGGGCGATTGACCGTAATTTCAATCCGCCGCTCACTGTAGAGGGATTTCACCCTCGATGACACGTGAGTGGGATCACATTTATTAACTCTATTTAGGTAACATGCAACAAAAAGTGATCTAGGTAAATTTTTCCCCCGGCCATTCCAATAAGATCACCTACACTTTCAGGGAAGAACGGTAATTTTTCCTGCCGTTTTGCATAAAAACGACACACTATACTTTAACAAACTCATTACCCGTACATTCAAGGTTTACCTATTATGGCTAACAATATTCGTATCGAAGAAGACCTGCTGGGTACCCGCGAAGTTCCTGCTGATGCTTACTACGGCATCCATACTCTGCGCGCTATCGAGAACTTTAACATCTCCAACACCACTATTTCTGACGTACCAGAGTTCGTACGCGGCATGGTGATGGTGAAGAAAGCCACTGCGCTGGCCAACAAAGAACTGGGCGCAATCCCAGCGAATGTCGGCGACATGATTGTTAAAGCCTGTGATCTGATTCTGACTACTGGCAAGTGCATGGACCAGTTCCCGACTGACGTATATCAGGGCGGCGCCGGTACTTCCGTAAACATGAACACCAACGAAGTTGTAGCTAACGTTGCGCTGGAACTGATGGGTCTGGAAAAAGGCCGTTACGACGTGATCAACCCATGCGACCACGTAAACGCCAGCCAGTCTACCAACGACGCTTACCCAACCGGCTTCCGTATCGCTGTGTACAACAGCATCATGCAGCTGATTGAGAAGATCGAATACCTGAAAGTGGGCTTCGATAACAAAGCGACCGAATTTGCAAAAGTACTGAAGATGGGTCGTACCCAGCTGCAGGACGCGGTTCCAATGACCCTGGGTCAGGAATTCCACGCGTTCTCCGTACTGATGCAAGAAGAAATCCGCAACCTGAAGCGTACTGCTGAGCTGCTGCTGGAAGTGAACCTGGGCGCGACTGCGATCGGTACCGGTGTGAACACGCCAGAAGGTTACTCTTCAACCATCATTGGCCACCTGTCTAACGTGACTGGTCTGCCATGCGTGATCTCTGAAGACCTGATCGAAGCCACCTCTGACTGTGGCGCTTACGTCATGGTTCACGGTGCTATCAAGCGTACTGCCGTTAAGCTGTCTAAGATCTGTAACGACCTGCGTCTGCTGTCTTCCGGCCCACGCGCTGGTCTGAAAGAAATCAACCTGCCAGAACTGCAAGCCGGTTCTTCCATCATGCCAGCTAAAGTTAACCCAGTGATCCCAGAAGTGGTGAACCAGGTTTGCTTCAAAGTGATCGGTAACGACACCGCTATCACTTTCGCTGCCGAAGCCGGCCAGCTGCAGCTGAACGTAATGGAGCCAGTAATTGGCCAAGCGATGTTCGAGTCCATCTCTATCATGGCGAACGCGTGCGTGAACCTGCGTGACTTCTGCGTTGATGGCATTACTGCTAACCCAGAAAAATGTGCTGCCTACGTGTTCAACTCTATCGGGATCGTAACTTACCTGAACCCGTTCATTGGCCACCACAACGGTGACATCGTAGGTAAAATTTGTGCTGAAACCGGCAAGGGCGTACGTGAAGTCGTTCTGGAGCGCGGTCTGCTGACTGAGGAACAACTGGACGACATCCTGTCCGTTGAAAACCTGATGAACCCTCAGTACAAAGCAAAACGTTTCACGGAAGAAGAGGCGTAATCAGCTCGAACGTACAATAAAGCCGGCTTCTGCCGGCTTTTTGTAGTTCAGTTGGTGTCGTTATTACAAATAAAGGATTCTTGTCGTCCGACACCTTTTGGAGAAGATATCACTATGATGTGGATGGAGTTAGCCGTTGTTCTCATCGGCATTTTTATTGGTGCGCGTATTGGTGGCATCGGGATCGGCTTTGCAGGCGGTCTAGGTGTTCTGGTTCTCGCGTTAATGGGCGTGAAGCCGGGTAATATTCCTTGGGATGTTATCCTGATTATCATGGCGGTAATTTCTGCCATCGCAGCAATGCAAATCGCTGGCGGTATGGATTATCTGGTGAGCGAAGCAGAAAAACTGCTGCGTAAGCACCCAAAACAAATCACTTTCTTAGCACCGCTGGTGACCTATTTCATGACGCTGCTGGCCGGTACCGGTCACACCGCGTTCTCTACTCTGCCGGTCATTGCTGAAGTGGCGAAAGAGCAGGGAATTCGTCCGTCTCGTCCACTGTCTATCGCAGTAGTGTCTTCCCAGATTGCAATCACTGCCTCTCCAGTATCCGCTGCCGTGGTGTTCTTCTCTGGCATCATGGAGCCGCTGGGTGTGAGCTACCTGCAAATTCTGGGGATCTGTATCTCCACGACGCTGGCTGCGGTGATCCTGACCTCTTTCGTGACCAACTTCTTAGGTTGTGAACTGAAAGATGACCCGGTATACCAAGAGCGTCTGGCTAAAGGCCAAATCAAACTGCGTGGCACTAAAGAAGTGACCCTGCTGCCAGGTGCCAAGCTGTCTGTGGGTATATTCCTGGTCGCTATTCTGGCGGTAATGGCTTACGCCACGGCAATCTCCCCAACTGTGGGCCTGATTGAAACCCCAGTAATGCCACGTAACGATGCGATCATTGCGTTCATGCTGACTGCAGCAACCGCGATCACCGTACTGTGCAAAGTTGACTCGGGTAAGATTGTTAACGCCGCAACCTTCAAATCGGGTATGTCTGCCTGTATCTGTGTGATGGGTGTGGCTTGGCTGGGTGATACCTTCGTTGCTGCGCACTTAGACGGCATCAAGGAAACCGCAAGCTCAATCCTGAACCAATATCCTTGGATGCTGGCTGTGGTTCTGTTCTTCGCTGCGATGCTGCTGTACTCCCAAGCGGCAACCGCTAAAGCTCTGCTGCCTGCAGCGCTGGCGCTGGGCGTAGCACCAGTTACCGCTATCGCCTCTTTCGCAGCAGTTTCTGCTCTGTTCGTTCTGCCAACCTACCCAACCCTGTTGGCGGCGGTAGAAATGGATGACACCGGTTCGACTCGTATCGGTAAAGCGGTATTCAACCACCCGTTCATGATCCCGGGTGTGCTGTGTATCGGTCTGTCCGTACTGTTCGGTTTCCTGGTCGGTGGCATGGTGCTGTAATCGCACTTAGCGCCACAGGTTAAACCTGACAACAGGCACCCATGCGGTGCCTGTTGTTGTTTTGGCCCCCATTCGCTTGTTCGCGATCTTCGTAATCTTCTCTTCCTTCCACATACCATACTGACCACGAGTAATACTGAACCGCCCCACGCGACCAAGCCGGTAGACCATGCCTTCGCCGACATTGGACAGCGGTTTTCGGTATATTTCAGGTATAGTACGCCGGTATATGTTTTATCCACGTGAGAGCCTGATGTGATGAATTCCGTAACTGCGGCGGTTTCTGCCCGTCTGGTGCTGTGCACCGCTCCGGATCAGGCCTGCGCCCAGATGCTGGCGCGGACCTTGGTCAACGAACAATGGGTGGCCTGCGCCAATCTGCTGCCCGGTATGCTGTCAGTCTACCGCTGGCAGGGCGAAGTCCATGAAGATGCGGAAGTGCAACTGATTTTGAAAACCGACAGCCAACATCTGGCCGGCATGCAAGCGCGCCTGCGTGAGCTGCATCCGTACCAAACTCCAGAGATCTTGGTGTTAGCAGTCGAGGATGGCGACAAGGAGTATCTGGCATGGCTCAGCGCCTCATTACGTTAATCAGCCTCCTGCTGCTCAGCACCAGTGCACTGGCGCTGAATCTGTTTCCCAAAGCCAATCCGCAGGGTTTTGTACCGGTGGATGAGGCGTTCCCTTTTGATTTTCACCAG
This sequence comes from Plesiomonas sp. ZOR0011, assembly GCF_000800945.1. Classification (NCBI taxonomy): domain Bacteria; kingdom Pseudomonadati; phylum Pseudomonadota; class Gammaproteobacteria; order Enterobacterales; family Enterobacteriaceae; genus Plesiomonas; species Plesiomonas sp. ZOR0011. The sequence continues at coordinate 26,785 of NZ_JRKB01000109.1, read as the reverse complement.
CAAGGCAACCAATTAGAGCTGCACTGGCAAATCAAGGATGGCTATTACCTGTATCGCCACCAGCTGAGTGTCAGCGCCAACGATGCCACGTTAGGTGACTTCACACTGCCGCCCGGTAAAGCTCATCGTGATGAGTTTTTTGGCGAAACCCACATCTTTACCGCGCCACTGACCTTGAACATCCCGATTGCGGCCACCGGCCAGCAACCAAGCGTCAGCGTAACCTATCAGGGCTGCGCCGCCGCGGGGCTATGCTACCCGCCAGAAACGCGCGTGGTGCCATTAAATGCGTTAGTTACGCCAACCCCAAAGAATGTAGCCAACGCGCTTGCCGAACCGACTGTGGCGAAGTCCGTACCGTCAATGCCTGACGCGGCCAACAAGCCGTCGTCAGCTACAAACCAGAGCAACGCCGAAGCCGTGAGCACGGCAAGCTCAGGCGCACTGAATAACAACGCACCAGAACAAGAACAACTGGCATCACGGCTGGCCGCTAACCGCTGGGCACCCCTGCTGTTCTTCGTTCTGGGATTAGGGCTGGCGTTTACCCCCTGCGTACTGCCGATGTTCCCCCTGCTCTCCGGCGTGGTCTTGGGCGGCGGTCAACGTCATTCGCACGGCCGCGCACTGGCGTTATCGCTGGCCTATGTGCAGGGGATGGCACTCACCTACACCCTACTTGGACTGGTAGTCGCCGCCGCCGGTTTGCAATTTCAAGCCGCGCTACAGCACCCTTACGTACTGATTGGCTTGTCGGTATTGTTTACCCTGCTGGCGCTATCCATGTTTGGCCTGTTCAGCTTGCAACTGCCTTCGGCGCTGCAAACCCGTCTGAGTTTGCTCAGTGGTCAGCAGCGTGGCGGCAGCTTGCCGGGGGTGTTTTTGATGGGGGCGATTGCCGGTCTGATCTGCTCGCCTTGCACCACCGCGCCGTTATCGGGTGCACTGCTGTATGTGGCCGATAGCGGCGATCTGCTGACCGGTGGGCTGACGCTGTATCTGCTGGCCTGCGGGATGGGCTTACCACTGGTCGGCGTCGCCTTATTTGGCAACCGGCTGCTACCAAAAAGCGGCCCGTGGATGAATCAAGTCAAAACCGGTTTTGGTTTCCTGCTGCTGGCGATGCCGGTGTTCCTGCTGTCTCGCTTGCTGCCCGAGGTTTGGACTTTACGCCTGTGGAGCCTGCTAGCACTGAGCGCGTTAGGGTGGCTATTCAGCACCCTGCCAGCACACCGCCGCGGATTTTTAGTGCTGCGGATCGCGGCGTTGATTGGCATGATCCTGCTGGCGCGTCCGCTGCAAGATTGGGTCTTCCCGCCACAATCGGCCGCGGCAGCGCGTGAGCTAACATCCACACCGCACTTTATCACCATCCGTAATCAGGCCGAGCTGCAACAAGCGTTGCAGCAAGCGGCCGGTAAACCGGTGATGCTGGATCTGTACGCCGACTGGTGTGTGGCCTGTAAAGAGTTCACCAAATACACCTTTAGCGATGCCCAGGTACAAAACGCTTTCTCTGAGATGGTGTTACTCAAAGCCGATGTGACGGCTAATAATGCCGCCGATCAGGCGTTGCTGCGTGAGCTCAATGTACTGGGTTTACCGACTCTGCTGTTCTTTAATCCGCAAGGCCACGAGATCCCGCAAAGCCGAGTCACCGGCTTTATGCCAGCCAGCCCGTTCCTACAGCATCTGCAGCAGCGGGTACTGCAATAATTTTGTTGCGTGCCGCACAGATGGGCACGCAATAGATTGCTCAATCGCATCCCCTGTGATTAACGTAATGGAAACATGTTCTCACAGGGAATGCTATGGACAGCGCCTATACCCTTCTGATCGCCGACGACCATCCGTTGTTTCGTGCCGCCTTGCATCAGGCCTTGGCGCTTAGCGTCAGCAGCGCCGAGCTGTTCGAAGCCGATTCGCTCGACAGCTTACTGCAACTGCTCGAACAGCACCCCGATCCAGACTTGCTGCTGCTGGACTTAAAAATGCCCGGCGCCAACGGATTTTCCGGCCTGCAAACCCTCCGTCAGCGTTACCCCTTACTGCCGATTGTGGTGATCTCCGCCAGCGACGATCCGGCCATTATCCAGCAAGTCCGCCAGCACGGTGCGCTGGGCTTTATTCCTAAATCCGCTCAACTGAGTGTCCTGATTGATGCCATTGGGCAAGCGCTGGCCGGCGATACCATCTTCCCTGCCGATCTGGATAGCTTAGCCCCGCAACCCGACCCACAGGCGCGCATCCTGCAAGAGCGCCTCAGCAGCTTGACCGCTCAGCAACAGCGAGTGCTTGAAATGCTCAGTGCCGGTTTACTGAACAAACAGATCGCCTATGACCTCAATGTGTCGGAAGCCACAGTCAAAGCGCACATGACCGCTATCTTTCGCAAGCTGGGGGTAAAAAATCGCACCCAAGCGGTGATCCTGCTGCAACAAAGTGAGCTGAAAAGCCAAACGGGGTTATAATGCCCACGCCCCGTTTAGCCAGGAAGTGTGCATGTTTGAATCATTGATCGTTCAGTTTGTTGTACTGTGGGCAGTCATCGATCCGATCGGCTCGATCCCCGTTTATCTCTCAAAAACCGCCTCACTCTCGGCCTTGGATCGCCGCCGTGTGGCCAGCAAAGCCATCTTGGTCTCCACCGGAATCCTGCTGTTTTTTCTGGTTGCCGGCCAGTTACTCTTGGAAGCAATGCAGATCCCGCTTAGCGCCTTCCAAACCGCCGGAGGGTTGGTGCTGCTGCTGTTTGCTCTGACCATGATTTTTGGTGAGAGTAAACCCGAGCAAGAGATGCAGATGGATTATGACATCAGTGATTTAGCCGTCTTCCCGATTGCCGTTCCGTCGATTGCCTCACCGGGTGCCATGATGGCGGTGGTCATGCTGACCGATAATCACCGTTACTCGTTGATCGATCAAGCCCTCACCGCCTTGGTGATGTTGGGGGTATTGCTGATCACGTACTTGCTGCTGCGCAGTGCCTCGCGCATTCAGAAAGTGATTGGCCGCACCGGCGCCTCGGTGATCAGCCGCGTGATGGGGCTGATTTTGGCGGCGGTGGCCGTCAACAACCTGCTGGTTGGGTTGCGCGATTTCTTCTTACCGCTGACCCACTAAAGCGACCGCGCGCACTGAGTATCGCTCGCCATTTCCTCACCGGCTGCCACGGCGGCCGGTCTTTAGCGCCTCTCCTTTCTCCTCATCGTGCTCTGTATTTTTCTCCTCATTTATTCTTTTCATCATCCCCCTCCCAGTCTGCTCGCTCACCCCACTAGCCATACACCTAACTCCCTGAAGAACACCACCCAATATAACCACCGGCAAAAAAACGCTCCCCTGACGCAAACGTTTTCGTATAGAATGGCCGCGCACAACGGCGCAGGGTCATGAACGACAGGTTGTTTGCGCAAGCCAGACTCAAGGCTTGCGCAAACTACTTTCTGCTCACTGCAAGGGGATGTGATCTACAATGGAACAGTACCGTCCTGTACGCCGAGCGCTGCTCAGCGTGTCTGATAAAACCGGCATTGTCGAATTCGCCCGTGCGCTGGCCGCACGCCACGTCGAACTGCTCTCCACCGGCGGCACCGCGCGCCTACTCAGCGAAGCCGGACTGCCGGTCACCGAAGTCTCCGATTACACCGGCTTCCCGGAAATGATGGACGGACGCGTTAAAACCCTGCACCCGAAAATTCACGGCGGCATTCTCGGTCGTCGCGGCCAAGACGATGCCATCATGCAGCAGCATGAAATCGCCCCGATCGACATGGTAGTCGTCAACCTGTACCCGTTTGCCGCCACTATCGCGCGCCCTGACTGCACACTGGAGCAGGCGGTAGAAAATATCGATATCGGCGGTCCAACCATGGTGCGCTCGGCGGCGAAAAACCACCGTGATGTGACCATCATCGTCAATGCGGCCGATTACGACCGCGTACTGACCGAGATGGATGCGCATCAAGGTTCTTTAAGCCATGCCACCCGTTTTGATCTGGCCATCGCTGCCTTCGAGCATACCGCCGCTTACGACAGCATGATCGCCAACCACTTCGGTACCTTGGTTCCGGCCTATCACGCCGAGCATCGCGAGCCTGCTGGCCGCTTCCCTCGTACCTTGAACCTGAACTTTGTTAAAAAGCAGGATATGCGTTACGGCGAAAACAGCCATCAAGCGGCCGCGTTTTATGTTGAAAGTGAGCTGCACGAAGCCAGTGTCGCCACCGCCGAACAGCTGCAAGGCAAGGAACTGTCTTACAACAACATCGCCGATACCGATGCTGCACTGGAGTGCGTCAAAGAGTTCAGTGAGCCGGCTTGCGTCATCGTCAAGCACGCCAATCCATGCGGCGTGGCACTGGGTGCCAATATCCTTGAAGCTTACGATCGCGCGTTTCGTACTGACCCAACCTCCGCCTTTGGTGGCATCATTGCCTTTAACCGCGAGCTGGATGCCGATACCGCGCAGGCCATTATCGAGCGCCAGTTTGTCGAAGTGATCATCGCGCCGACCATCACAGTGCGCGCCGCCGCCATCCTCTCCACCAAGGCCAATATTCGCGTACTGGCTTGCGGTGAATGGAGTGCGAAAACCCACAGTCTAGACTTCAAACGTGTTAACGGCGGCTTGTTGGTGCAAGACCGTGACCAAAGCATGATCAGCGCCGCCGATCTGACCGTGGTCACCACCCGCCAGCCAAGCGAAGACGAACTGCGCGATGCACTGTTCTGCTGGAAAGTGGCCAAATACGTCAAATCCAACGCCATCGTGTATGCCAAAGGCAACATGACCATCGGCGTCGGAGCCGGTCAAATGAGCCGCGTCTACTCGGCCAAAATTGCTGGCATCAAAGCCGCGGACGAAGGGCTGGAAGTCAAAGGCTGCGTCATGGCCTCCGATGCCTTCTTCCCGTTCCGTGACGGTATCGATGCCGCCGCAGCCGCTGGCGTAACCTGCGTGATCCAGCCGGGTGGCTCGATTCGTGATGAAGAAGTGATCCAAGCGGCCAACGAACATGGCATGAGCATGCTGTTTACCCACATGCGCCACTTCCGTCACTGATACAGCAAAACCGGCGGGCTTGTCCCGCCGGTCCATTTTTGGCCGACCGGTGCCGCGCACCGAAACATTCAATCTCTGGAGTCATGCATGAAAGTCCTGATTATCGGCAGTGGCGGTCGTGAACATGCCCTGGCATGGAAAGCCGTACAATCCCCACAGGTCTCGCACGTTTATGTCGCCCCCGGCAATGCCGGCACCGCGACCGAAGCGGGAGTCAGCAATGTGGATATCGCCGTTACCGATCTGCACGCCCTCGGCGCCTTTGCTCAGCGTGAAGGCATCGAACTGACCATTGTCGGCCCTGAAGTCCCACTGGTACTGGGTGTGGTCGACCATTTCCGCGCGCTGGGCCTGCCCATTTTTGGCCCAACTCAGGCCGCCGCTCAGTTGGAAGGCTCTAAAGCGTTCACCAAAGATTTCCTCGCCCGTCACCAGATCCCCACCGCTGAATACCAAAACTTCACCGAAGTCGAGCCAGCACTGGCTTACATTCGCGCCAAAGGTGCCCCGATCGTGATCAAAGCCGACGGTCTGGCCGCTGGCAAAGGGGTGATTGTGGCCATGACCTTGGCCGAAGCCGAAGCGGCGGTCGAAGATATGCTGGCCGGCAATGCCTTTGGTGATGCAGGGCACCGCATCGTGGTAGAAGAGTTCCTCGATGGTGAAGAAGCCAGCTTTATCGTGATGGTCGATGGCGAGCACGTCTTGCCGATGGCCACCAGCCAAGATCACAAACGCGTCGGCAACCAAGACAGCGGCCCGAACACCGGCGGCATGGGCGCTTACTCCCCCGCGCCAGTGGTCACCGCAGAGATCCACCAGCGCGTCATGGATGAAGTGATCTGGCCAACCGTGCGTGGCATGGCCGCAGAAGGCAACGTCTACACCGGCTTTTTGTACGCCGGCTTGATGATCATGGCTGACGGCACCCCGAAAGTGATCGAGTACAACTGCCGCTTTGGCGATCCGGAAACCCAACCGATCATGCTGCGCCTGCGATCCGATCTGATCGAACTGTGCCAAGCCGCTGTCGCAGGGCGCTTAGATCAGTGCCGATCAGAGTGGGATCCTCGACCAGCGCTCGGCGTAGTGCTGGCTGCCGGCGGTTATCCCGGCGATTACCGTAGCGGTTATGTCATTCACGGCCTCGAGCACGCCGCCGCCAACGCAGGCAGTGACAGCAAAGTGTTCCACGCCGGAACCCGCAGCAATCCTGAGCAGCCCGCGCAAGCGCTGACCGCCGGTGGCCGCGTACTGTGCGTCACGGCATTGGGCGACAGCGTCAGTACTGCCCAGCAGCGTGCCTACCAGCAAGCGGCCTTGATTCAATGGGATGATATCTACTACCGCACCGACATCGGTTTTCGCGCCATTGCCCGCGAACACGTGGTAGAAAAATAAGGGTGTAATCAGCGCCGTTTTTAGACTTTATCGGTATATCTTTAGCGCGCTTTGTCGCGGATAACGTTAACGTGAACGTCAATAACCGTACTTCACCGCCGCGTTATCCGCGCTCTTTTCCCACCAAGCGCGACGCTCCTTCCCGCCAAACCAGCTCATCTTGATCAGTTAACCTTTACGCTAACGTTAAGCTACAACTCTGACCACTTAGTGACCCTGTTTTTACACAAAAGCTTCGTTACACTGCAATACAATGCACATATAAATCAGGGTACTGTGTGCTGTAAAAGGTATGTGTGCCACCAACGGTATGTTTGCAGCACAGCACACGATGTGCGTTATTCACAAGGAGCAGATAGAAATGAGTACGGAAATTTTCAAAACCTTCGCCGATCAGGCACAAAACTTCTATGCACCGGTTTATAAATACAACCGTCTGCTGACTGAAAATCTGGAGCAACTGAGCAAAGTGCAGCTGTCGGCCGCCAAAGCTTATTCTGAGCTGGGTCTGGAGCAGATCAAAGCCGTGGGTGACATCAAAGACCCACAATCTCTGGTGGCCTTTGGTAACAAGCAGCTGGAGCTGGTGAACAAAATCTCCAAGCAGCTGCTGGACGACACCCAGAAGCTCTCTTCCATGAACGAGCAGTTCAAAAAAGAACTGGAAACGCTGACCAAAGATCAACTCTCTCATTTACAAGTTAACGCCAACTAAATTTGGCTGCCGACACGCCTGCGGGCGTGTCATTCTTTCATGATGGTGTTACAGGGAGAAAACCATGGCTTCTGCAAATCAGTTCAACGGAGCGCTGGATGCGCTGGCTGATCTGAACCGTAAGCTGGTTGAGCTGTACCTGTCGCGCTCTACGGCTCAAGGTCCGCTGAATCAAGTATTGATGCAGGCCAACATGAACGATGCGAATCGCTTCTTTGAGCATGCATTTGGGCAACCCAATGCACTGGTGGAGCAGCAGCTCAAGTGGTGGCAACAGCAACTTGAATTATCCCAGCACGCGGTATTGCGCCTGTTTGGCCAGCCGAGTGAACCGGTGATCCAACCGGATCGCAGCGATCGCCGCTTTACCTCTGATGAGTGGCAACAAAACATCCTGTTTGATTACCTCAAACAATCTTATCTGCTGACGACGCAAAATGTGCTCGGCAGCATCAACCAGCTCGAAACGCTGGATGAAGAAACCCGCAAGCGACTGGAGTTCTTCACTCGCCAGTATTTGTCTGCTCTGTCGCCAAGCAACTACCTGCTGAGTAACCCTGAGCTGCTCAAGGTGACACTGGAAAACAACGGCCAAAATCTGGTTAAAGGGATGGAGTTGCTGGTCGAAGATATGGAGAAAAGCGCTGACACGCTGAATATCCGCATGACCGATCAAAGCTCCTTCCGCCCCGGTGACAATCTGGCCACCACCCCGGGCAAGGTGATTTTCCGCAATCACCTGTTTGAGCTGATTCAGTATGTGCCGACCACCGAAGAGGTGTTGCAGCGGCCACTGTTGATCGTGCCGCCATTTATCAACAAGTTCTATATTCTGGATCTGCAGGCACAAAACTCGTTTGTCCGTTGGGCGGTTAGCCAAGGGCATACCGTGTTTATGATGTCATGGGTCAATGCGACTCCTGAACACAAAGACATCACCTTTGAAGACTATGTGATTGATGGGGTGCTGGCCGCGCTGGATGCGATTGAAACCGCCACCGGCGAAAAAGAGGTTAACGGTATTGGTTACTGCATCGGCGGTACGCTGCTGTCGGTCACCATGGCCTATCTGGCTGCACGCCGCATGAAGCAGCGCATCCGCACCGGCACCTTGTTTACCACCTTGTTGGACTTCGCCAAACCCGGCGATATCGGGGTCTTCATCAATGAAGAAACCGTCAGCGCGGTGGAAACGCAAAACCAGATCAAAGGCTACATGGATGGTCGGCAAATTGCGGTGTCGTTCAGTCTGCTGCGGGAAAACTCCCTGTACTGGAACTACTTTGTCGATAACTACCTCAAGGGCAAGAGCCCGATGGCGTTCGACATCCTGTACTGGAACTGTGACAGCACCAACGTACCGGCCACCTGCCACAACTTCCTGCTGCGCCAATGCTATCTGGAAAACCAGCTGATCATGCCTGGTGGGATCTCGATTCGCGGCACGGCCATTGATCTGAATAAGATCAAATTACCACTGTATTTCCTCTCGGCTGCTGAAGATCATATCGCGCTGTGGGATGCGACCTATGACGGTGCTAAGGTGATTGGCAAAGACAACAGCCATGTGACCTTTGTACTGGGCGAATCCGGCCATATCGCCGGCGTGGTCAATCCACCGGAGAAAGGCAAATACGGCTACTGGTGCAATCCGGATAACAGCTTCTTGCCGGATGACTCGCAAGCATGGCTGAATGCCGCAGAGCACCATAAAGGCTCATGGTGGCCACACTGGCAACAATGGCTGGTCAGCCATCTACCAGAAGGCAGCAAACCGGTGCCAGCTCGTCAGCCGGTCGCACGTGAAAATCAGCCGCTGTTAGGTGATGCCCCGGGTGAGTATGTCAAAGTGCGCATCAGCGACATTGACCAGCAAATCAAAGCCAGTTTGCTGCATCCGAGCAGTGAAGAAAGCGCTGAGGAAAATGCTGCCTAAGCGTTATCAACAACGTTATCAGCCAGAAAGCGGTGAGTAAAAAAACAAGCGGTCAATGCGAGTCAGCGCTAACAGTAACAGCGCACACAAGGCTTAGCCGCTTGTAGTACTCAACGCCAACAGGTCAGGCAGAAAGTCAGTACGGTAATAGCGTGCTAGATATACAAAATGATAGATAAACAAAGTGATAGATAAACAAACGGGGAGTCCATGGACTCCCCGTTTTTTGTATCTGGCGCGATAAATTACTTCACGGAATCTTTCAGCGCTTTACCGGCTACGAACGCAGGCACGTTGGCTTCTGCGATCTGAATTTCTTTACCGGTTTGTGGGTTACGACCTGTACGTGCCGCGCGATGGTTCACTTTGAAAGTACCGAAACCGACCAGCTGTACTGGATCACCATCCTTCAGTGATTCAGTAATTGCAGACAGCGTGGATTCCAGTGCTGCTTTTGCTTGCGCTTTAGACAGATCCGCTTTTTCTGCAATCGCGTCGATCAGTTGAGTCTTGTTCATAGGTTGTCCTTACGTTTTATTTATCACGTTACTCGTAGCTATACAGGTCTCATACCCGTCTAGTGTACTTCGCTATGACGCGCCCTGATCCGTTTGAGATCACCACGCCAACATGCGCTTACCCACGTCGCCATGGGGCCAATGCAAACCAATCCAAATGTAGAACACTTTGCCCCGCAAAGGGATCGGATTCGCGAGAATTCCGGCGTTAAATCACGCTTCTCGCACGCCACTCACTGCAGCGATACCAATATTACTGATACCCGCTTCACGCAAGTCAGCCCGCAGGCCCTTGATCAGCTCTAGGTCACGCTCTTCGCAGGCTGCCAGCAGACGATAAATCTCCCACTGTACATCCAGCTCATTTTGGATATTTGGCAACGCCTTGAGCTCCTCTTCGGACAGCTCACGGTCTTGATCATGCATCTCCAGCATTGCCACGGTGTTAATCGAGATCCGGCTGATGCTTAACGCAAACGCCAACTCTTCACCGCTCAGCTGCGAGTGCAACAAATCACTTAAACCGACACACGCATCGATAGCCGGGAAAACACCGTACATATCAAAGTCATCGGCCGCAGGGATTTGTTCTTCAAATTTTTCTAGCTGGTTTTCGAAATTAACTTTGGCGCCTTTTACTGTCAGGACTTCCCACGCCAAATCCAGCACCGTACGGTACAGTACAGGGTTACCAAAGCCACTCGCCAAAGCAAAGGCTTGATAGTTCGGGTACATCCGCTCGCACAGGCACACCATAAAGGTTTGCAGCTGCCAAGGCTCCAGACGTTCCAAACGTTTGTGAATCGGATTACGTAACATACCCAGTCCTCTATACTGTTTCAGCGCCTGAGTGTAACTGATCTTCTACGCTGATCGATAGAAATAAGCGGCCACCAGCAGGGAGATTGCACTGATTTGCAGCAATTGATCACCTTGCCCCCTTATGAAGAGGGAGCGGCTGCACAAGAAGCCACCGCTTTTGCCTCTACCTTGGCTTCTCCGTTCGCCGCATGCGCCGCCAACAGCGCCTGCCACGTAGGGCGCGCCGAAGCGATACCATCGGCAAAACGGGTCGGCTCCGGCAAGCGATAACCGCGGCAACAGTGTTGCACCCACTGCAGCGCCGAATCAGGGCTGATCCGATGCCCAGCCGAAATAAACAGCGGACGACAACGCACTTTACTGCGCCACACATAGCCTAACAAGCTTTCCCCCGCCCACAACGCCGCGCTTGCGCCAACGCTGTCAGCCAGTGGTGCATAACTGCCATACAGGTGACTTTTCGCCACCCCAATGGTCGGCACATCCACCAGTAAACCAAAGTGACTGGCGACGCCAAGGCCACGCGGATGGGCGATCCCCTGCCCATCCACCAGCAGTAAATCGGGCCGTTGTGGTAGCATCTGCCACGCGGCTAACAGGGCCGGACATTCGCGAAAAGACAATAACCCGGGAATGTACGGCAACGTCGTCGGTACCCGCGCAATGCGAAAATCCAACAAGGTCAGTTCGGGATAGCGCAGCAACACGATGGCCGCACGGGTGACCGCGCCACCTTGCTCAAAACCGACATCCGCACCGCCAATAACGTGCACCGGCCCCACACGGTCAGTACGCTCCACCGCGGCCGCTAAGCGGCGCTGCTCATCGCGCAGCGCGGCATAATCGGTAGTCGGTACCTTCATCTCTGGCGTTGCCTTTTGGTTCTCATTCACCATGGCATTTGGCATGGTAATGGCTCCTGATTGCCGCTGAGCGCAGTATATGCGCGCTCAGCGAACTGTAAGCCTAGCCGCGTGGTAACAACGCAGACTCAGCGCGCGTGATACGGCTGAGACAAGCGGTGTACCGCTTCCACGAATACCCCGGCATGGGCCGGATCGACATCCGGATGAATACCGTGGCCTAAATTACACACATGGCCGGTGCCGGCACCGAACTCCGCCAACAGGCTAGCCACTTCCTGCTCGATACGGGCAGGCGGTGCATACAACATGGATGGATCCATATTGCCCTGCAGGGCAACGCGCGAGCCGATGCGCGCACGCGCGTCAGCCAAACTGGTGGTCCAATCCAAGCCCACTGCATCACAGCCGGTATCGGCAATCGCTTCCAGCCATTGACCACCACCTTTGGTGAACAAGGTCACCGGCACACGACGGCCATCATGCTCACGCAGCAGCCCATCGACAATTTTGTGCATGTAGAGCAGCGAGAATTCGCGGTAATCACGGCCAGTCAGCGCGCCGCCCCAGGTATCGAACACCATCACCGACTGTGCACCGGCGCGGATCTGGGCATTCAGATACACAATCACGCTATCGGCCAATTTATCCAGCAGCAGATGCAGAGTTTGCGGCTCGGCATACATCATCTTTTTAATACGGGTAAACGCCTTGCTACTGCCACCTTCGACCATGTAGGTCGCCAGCGTCCACGGGCTACCGGAAAACCCAATCAGCGGCACCGCGCCCTTGAGCTCACGGCGAATGGTGCGTACCGCATCCATGACATAGCCCAGCTCTTGCTCTGGATCGGGCACCCCGAGCTTTTGTACATCGGCCAAGGAGCGCACTGGGCGTTCAAAACGCGGACCTTCTCCGGTTTCAAAGTACAGCCCCAAGCCCATCGCATCAGGGATAGTCAAAATATCAGAAAACAAAATTGCCGCATCCAGCGCAAAACGGCGCAGGGGCTGCAAGGTCACTTCACAGGCCAGCTCCGGATTTTTGCACAGGGCCATAAAATCCCCGGCTTCGGCGCGGGTCGCCCGATACTCCGGCAAATAGCGCCCCGCTTGGCGCATCATCCAAACCGGTGTCATGTCTACCGGCTCGCGCAGCAGGGCACGTAAATAGCGATCGTTTTGCAGTGTGGTCATCTTAGGCTTCCTTTTTATTCTATTGCGCCCGATTGTAACACCGTCCAGCGCAGATACACCTGTCGTGCGGCGGCCTTGCCGGCGCGCTCACTGATTGTCGGCGGCTACCGTTGCCTGCGCTTGCTGACACAAAGGTAAAGTCAGATTAATCAGATGCCGCGCTACCGTCCCAACAGGCGGTAAGGGCGGTAATGCTTCGGGGCTAAACCAATCAGCGCTCACCAATTCCTGATGATCAACGCACAACTCTCCGCCAGCATATTCCGCCACAAAGGCCGCCATCAATGAGTTCGGAAACGGCCACGGCTGAGATTTGATGTAGCGGATATGCTCAATCTCAATGCCGGTCTCTTCACGCACTTCACGTGCAACGGCTTGCTCCAACGTCTCGCCCGGCTCGACAAAGCCGGCCAACACGGTATGCATGTTGCCCTGATGACGTGGATGCTGCGCCAGTAAAATCTGGTGCCCACGGCGAACCGCAACAATCACGCATGGCGCGATCACCGGATACACCGTTTGCGCACAGGCGCTGCACTGCATCGCCCACTGAGTCGGTACTTTTTGGAGCGGAGCTGCGCAAAATCCGCAAAAACGGTGACTACGCTGAAAATGCGCCAACTGCACCGCGCGCCCAACCAGCTGAAACAGTGCCTCGGGCTGCGCCAGCAAACTGCGCAATGAACCTCGCTCACTGGCCGGTTTAGCCGGTATATCCTCGGCCATCAGCAGGTATAGGGTTTGTCCTTGCCACTGCCCGACGGCCTGCGCCGGTTGTCCGGCAAGCCCCCAGCTAGACGCTTCTCCGTGTGGTAATTCTCCACCGGGCAGCCATAACTGCCCCTCTTGCATCAGCAACCAAAACCCCTGCTGCTGCGGATCAAGAAATTGTTCCATAGCACTCCTTGCAGCTATGCAATTTTACTGGCATCTTTTATAACAAGGTTGTCACAATATGTTTCACCATGAGTCGCAACCTTGCCTTGAATGTATCTGCGGAGACAGACCATGCTTACCAAACTTGCACGCGATCCCGCTCCCACACAGGGACAGGCAAAACAAGGTCAAGCCAAGATCATCGATCTCTGGCTACACGAACGCAAAGCGCTACTGATCCATTACTGCCAACTGGCGGGCTTGCCCCCGTTTCACCGTGAGAAACAGGCACTCCCGACACTGGAACAGATCACCGCCTTCAACGCCCGTTTGGTAGATTACCTCTCCGCCGGTCACTTTGAAATCTATGATCGCATCATCAGCCAAGCCGAACAGCATGGCGCAGGCAAACTCAATCTGCATCCATCGCTGTATCCACGCCTGACGGCCAATACGCAGCAATTACTGCACTTTCACGATTGCTATACCGATATCAGCGAAGATGATGACGCCCTGCTGGAGCTCGATCAAAATCTATCGACGCTCGGTGAGCTACTGGAGCAGCGCTTTGCCCTCGAAGATCAACTGATCAAAGCCGTGGTACTGACCACCGGGCAAAGTTTCTAACGCTCGGAGAAGACAGTAAGCTCTAGCCGCGACGCAGCATGTACGGGGAACAGGATGTTCCCGCGCCTTTCTACGCGTCACTTTGCCATATTACTTCCACGCCCTAATGGTCTACCTGCAATGCCTCTTTTGCCAATTGAGTAACCATCTCTCACGCTATTCGCGCCACGCCCGACGCCCAATACCACAACACGATCTAACTAAGCCAAACCAAGCCGCGCAGTTCTCTCGGTCACTCGCTACCCTTTTTTATTCCGCTTTTTATTCCACGCTTTATTAAGTTTGGAATATCACGCGTCAAGCCCATCGCCATGCATTACCTACCCATCGGCCCAGCAACGGTGGCGCGCTAAGCGGCAATAAAAAAGGGCACCGTCTCCGGTGCCCTTTTCACGATTAAGATGTCACGACCTTAGTCGTCACGCGAGGAACGACTTATTCGTCGTCACCCAGTGCGCCCAGACCGCTCAGCAGACCGGCCAGGTTAGCAGAAGCCTCTTCTGCGCTCACTTGTGGCGCAACTGGAGCTTCAGCCTTCTGACGACGACGGCTGCGATCTTGGTGGTACGCATAACCGGTACCCGCCGGGATCAGACGACCTACGATAACGTTCTCTTTCAGACCGCGCAGTTCGTCACGCTTACCAGCAACTGCCGCTTCAGTCAGCACGCGGGTGGTTTCCTGGAAGGACGCCGCGGAGATGAAGGACTCAGTTGCCAGAGACGCTTTGGTGATACCCAGCAGTTCACGTTCGAAGGTCACTGGCTCTTTACCTTGAGCTTCACGCTCACGGTTGGTGATCTTCACGCGAGCCACTTCGGCTTGCTCACCTTCCAGGAACTCAGAATCGTAAGCGGCAGTGATGGTACCCTTACGCAGCATCTGACGGATGATAACTTCGATGTGCTTATCGTTAATCTTAACGCCCTGCAGACGGTAAACGTCCTGCACTTCGTTAACGATATAGTTAGTCACCGCATGCACACCGCGCAGACGCAGGATGTCATGTGGAGTCTCTGGACCATCGGAGATCACATCGCCACGCTGTACCAGTTCGCCTTCGAACACGTTCAGCTGACGCCACTTCGGAATCATCTCTTCGTAAGCATCGCCACCGTCGGTTGGTGTGATCACCAGACGACGCTTGCCTTTGGTTTCTTTACCGAAGGATACGATACCGGTGATTTCCGCCAGGATCGCAGGCTCTTTCGGCTTACGAGCTTCAAACAGGTCCGCAACGCGTGGCAGACCACCGGTAATATCCTTGGTACCGCCGGATTCTTGTGGAATACGGGCCAAAGCATCACCAGTGCCAACCATCGTACCGTCGTCCAACTGAACGATCGCTTTGCCTGGCAGGAAGTACTGCGCTGGCATATCGGTACCAGGAACCAGAATGTCGTTACCGTTCGCATCAACCAGTTTCAGGGCAGGACGCAGATCCTTACCACCACCGGTACGCTCGGCTGCATCCAGTACCACCAGAGAAGACAAACCGGTCAGTTCGTCGGTCTGACGGGTAATGGTCAAGCCATCCAGCATGTCGACAAACTTGATGTAACCGCCCACTTCGGTAATAACCGGCATGGTGTGCGGATCCCAGTTCGCCACGGTTTCACCCGCGTTCACTTCCATGCCGTCACCTTTCGCCATAGTGGCACCGTAAGGCACCTTATAGCTTTCTTTGGTACGACCGAACTCGTCGATCACGGTCATTTCAGTGTTACGAGAAGTGATCACCAGCTTGTTGTCAGCGTTGGTTACGAACTTCGCGTTGTGCAGCTTCAAGCTACCCTTGTTCTTCACCTGGATGCTATTCTCGGCTGCCGCACGCGATGCCGCACCACCGATGTGGAACGTACGCATGGTCAGCTGAGTACCTGGTTCACCGATGGACTGTGCCGCGATAACACCAACCGCTTCACCTTTGTTCACCAGGTGACCACGGGCCAGGTCACGACCGTAGCACTTCGCACACACACCGAAATCGGTGTTACAGGTAACCACAGAACGAACCAGGATGCTGTCGACAGATTTCTCTTCGATCAGGTCACACAGTTTCTCATCCAGCAGCGTGTTGCGCGGGATCAGAATGTCTGCAGTGCCCGGGATCAGAATGTCTTCTGCTGCCACACGGCCCAGTACACGCTCACGCAGAGGCTCTTTCACGTCGCCGCCTTCGATCAGCGGAGTCATGACTACGCCTTCCAAAGTGCCGCAATCGTCTTCGGTGATCACCAAGTCTTGCGCTACGTCTACCAGACGACGAGTCAGGTAACCGGAGTTCGCTGTCTTCAGTGCGGTATCCGCCAGACCTTTACGCGCACCGTGAGTAGAGATGAAGTACTGCAGTACGTTCAGACCTTCACGGAAGTTCGCGGTGATTGGGGTTTCGATGATGGAGCCATCTGGCTTCGCCATCAGACCACGCATACCCGCCAGCTGACGCATCTGTGCAGCAGAACCACGCGCACCGGAGTCGGCCATCATAAATACGCTGTTGAAGGAAGACTGCTTCTCTTCTTCGCCGTCACGGTTAGTCACGGTTTCAGTAGACAGGTTTTCCATCATGGCTTTCGATACTTTATCGTTGGCCACAGCCCAGATATCGATCACCTTGTTGTAACGTTCGCCGGCAGTTACCAGACCAGACTGGAACTGCTCCTGAATGTCTGCCACTTCCGCTTCCGCATCGGCCAGAATCTTGGCTTTCGCTTCCGGGATAACCATGTCGTCGATACCAACGGACACGCCGGAACGGGCTGCGTAAGCAAAACCGGTATACATGATCTGGTCAGCAAACACGACGGTCGCTTTCAGACCCAGCACACGGTAGCAGGTGTTCAGCATACGAGAGATCGCTTTCTTACCCAGCGCTTGGTTAACGATGGAGTAAGGCAGACCTTGTGGAACGATCATCCACAGGATCGCACGACCTACGGTAGTGTCGATCAAGCGAGTAGACACTTCTACTTCACCGGTATCGGTCTTCACGTGCTCGGTAATACGAACCTTAACGCGCGCATGCAGCTCAGCCTGGCCAGAGCGGTACAGACGTTCCGCTTCTTTCGGACCAGTCAGCACCATGCCTTCGCCTTTGGCGTTGATCTTGTCGCGGGTCATGTAGTACAGACCCAATACCACGTCCTGAGAAGGCACGATGATTGGATCACCCGATGCCGGAGACAGGATGTTGTTAGTCGACATCATCAGCGCACGAGCTTCCAGCTGCGCTTCCAGCGTCAGAGGAACGTGAACCGCCATCTGGTCACCGTCGAAGTCCGCGTTATACGCCGCACAAACCAGCGGGTGCAACTGCAGAGCTTTACCTTCGATCAGAACCGGTTCAAAGGCCTGAATACCCAGACGGTGCAGGGTTGGCGCACGGTTCAGCAGGATTGGGTGTTCACGGATCACTTCATCCAGAATATCCCAAACTACCGCTTCTTCGCGCTCGACCATTTTCTTGGCCGCTTTGATGGTGGTCGCCAGACCACGTGCTTCCAATTTGCCGTAGATGAATGGCTTGAACAGCTCCAGACCCATCTTCTTCGGCAGACCGCACTGATGCAGACGCAGGTATGGACCTACGGTGATTACAGAACGGCCGGAGTAGTCAACACGTTTACCCAGCAGGTTCTGACGGAAACGACCCTGCTTACCTTTGATCATATCGGCCAAAGATTTCAGAGGACGCTTGTTAGAACCAGTAATCGCACGGCCACGACGGCCGTTATCCAGCAGCGCATCAACCGCTTCTTGCAGCATACGTTTTTCGTTACGTACGATGATGTCTGGCGCAGCCAGATCCAGCAGACGCTTCAAACGGTTGTTACGGTTGATCACGCGGCGATACAGATCGTTCAGATCGGAGGTCGCAAAACGGCCACCGTCCAACGGAACCAGCGGACGCAGATCTGGCGGCAGTACCGGCAGCACGGTCAGGATCATCCACTCTGGTTTGTTACCAGATTGAATGAACGCTTCCAGCAGCTTGATACGCTTAGTGATCTTCTTACGCTTGGTCTCGGAATTCGTTTCGTTCAGCTCTTCGCGCAGCTGTTCGCACTCAGCCGGCAGGTCCATCGCTTTCAGCAGGGCCTGTACCGCTTCCGCACCCATCTTGGCGTCGAATTCGTCACCGAACTCTTCCAGTGCATCCAGGTACTGCTCTTCAGTCAGCATCTGGCCACGATCCAAGTTGGTCATGCCGCCTTCAACAACTACGTAAGATTCGAAGTACAGTACACGTTCGATATCACGCAGAGGCATGTCCAGCAGCAAACCGATGCGGGATGGCAGAGATTTCAGGAACCAGATATGCGCAGTCGGGCAAGCCAGTTCGATGTGGCCCATACGGTCACGACGAACTTTAGTCTGGGTCACTTCGACGCCACACTTCTCACAAATCACGCCACGATGCTTCAGGCGCTTGTACTTGCCACACAGACACTCGTAATCCTTCACTGGGCCAAAGATGCGGGCACAGAACAGGCCGTCGCGCTCAGGCTTGAAGGTACGGTAGTTAATGGTTTCCGGCTTTTTTACTTCGCCGAAAGACCAAGAACGGATCATGTCTGGAGACGCAAGACCGATTTTGATGGCATCAAACTCTTCGGTCTTAGTTTGCGCTTTCAGAAACTTTAGTAAGTCTTTCACGGATTGGCTCCCGTCGGAGTTAAACCAGTGGAGCGCGGCGGCGCCGCGCTCCTATTTCCTGCTGCGATGTCATTGCAACCGCAATCGAGAGAGGACCTTATTCGTCTTCCAGCTCGATGTTGATACCCAGAGAGCGGATCTCTTTCAACAATACGTTGAAGGACTCTGGCATACCCGGTTCCATACGATGATCGCCATCCACGATGTTCTTATACATCTTGGTACGGCCGTTCACGTCATCCGACTTAACAGTCAGCATTTCCTGCAGAGTATAAGCAGCACCGTATGCTTCCAGTGCCCACACTTCCATCTCACCGAAACGCTGACCACCGAACTGCGCCTTACCACCCAGCGGCTGCTGAGTAACCAGACTGTAAGAGCCGGTAGAACGGGCGTGCATCTTGTCATCAACCAGGTGGTTCAGTTTCAGCATGTACATGTAACCCACGGTTACTGGACGCTCAAACTGCTCACCGGTACGGCCATCAAACAGCGTAATCTGACCAGAACGTGGCAAGCCGCCCAGTTCCAGCAGGTCTTTGATTTCGGACTCTTTCGCACCGTCAAAGACTGGGGTCGCCAGTGGCATACCCTTACGCAGGTTTTCCGCCAGACGCAGCACTTCGTCATCAGAGAAGGTGCTCATGTCGACTTTCTGGCGAACATCGCTACCCAGATCATACGCTTTCTGGATGAACTCACGCAGCTTGGCAACTTCTTGCTGCTGCTTGATCATCGCGTTGATCTTCTCGCCGATACCTTTCGCCGCCATACCCAGGTGAGTTTCCAGGATCTGACCGATGTTCATACGAGATGGTACGCCCAGCGGGTTCAGCACGATATCAACCGGAACACCGTTGGCATCGTGTGGCATGTCTTCGATAGGGTTAATCTTAGAGATAACACCCTTGTTACCGTGACGACCCGCCATCTTATCACCCGGCTGGATCTGACGTTTAACGGCCAGATAAACCTTCACGATCTTCAGCACGCCTGGTGCCAGATCGTCGCCTTGAGTGATCTTACGACGCTTCGCTTCCAGTTTCTTCTCGAACTCAGCCTTCAGCTCGTCGTACTGCTCGATCAGCTGTTCCAGCTGATTTTGCTTCTCTTCATCATCCAGACCCAGATCCAGCCACTTGTCGCGAGACAGTTTAGCCAGTTTCTCCGCTTCCAGACCGCCAGCAACCAGCAGATCGTGGATACGAGCAAACAGACCGGCTTCCAGGATCTGCAACTCTTCAGTCAGGTCTTTCTTAACCTGCTTGAGCTGCATCTCTTCGATTTCGAGTGCACGCTTGTCTTTCTCTACGCCATCACGGGTAAAGACCTGAACGTCGATAATGGTACCGGAGGTGCCATTTGGTACGCGCAGGGAAGAATCCTTCACGTCAGACGCTTTCTCACCGAAGATCGCACGCAGCAGCTTCTCTTCTGGCGTCAGCTGGGTTTCACCTTTCGGCGTTACCTTACCAACCAGAATGTCACCGCCCTTCACTTCCGCACCGATATACACGATACCGGATTCGTCCAGCTTAGACAGCGCTGCTTCACCCACGTTCGGGATATCAGCCGTGATCTCTTCAGGGCCCAGCTTAGTATCACGCGCTACACATGCCAGTTCTTGGATGTGAATAGTGGTGAAACGGTCTTCTTGAACTACACGCTCGGAAACCAAGATGGAGTCTTCGAAGTTGTAACCGTTCCATGGCATGAACGCCACGCGCATGTTCTGACCCAGCGCCAGTTCACCCAAATCGGTGGACGGACCGTCTGCCAGCACATCACCACGCTCAACCGGCTCACCCAGTGATACACATGGGATCTGGTTGATACAGGTGTTCTGGTTAGAACGGGTGTACTTGGTCAGGTTGTAAATATCGATACCAGCTTCACCTGGAATGGTCTCGTCTTCGTTAACTTTGATAACGATACGGGACGCATCCACGTACTGGATTTCACCGCCACGCTTAGCAACTACGGTTACACCGGAGTCAACCGCTACAGCGCGCTCCATACCGGTACCAACCAGCGGCTTATCAGCACGCAGAGTAGGTACAGCCTGACGTTGCATGTTCGCACCCATCAGGGCGCGGTTAGCATCATCGTGCTCCAGGAATGGGATCAAAGACGCACCGACAGAAACGACCTGTTGGGTCGAAACGTCCATGTAGTCCACCTGATCTTTGCTGAACAGGCTGGATTCGCCTTTGCTACGGCACGTTACCAGTTCTTCTTCGAAGCGGCCGTCTTCGTCCAGGTTGGAGTTCGCCTGGGCAATAACGTAGTTACCTTCTTCGATAGCAGACAGGTAATGAATCTCGTCGGTCACCACGCCGTCTTTCACGCGACGGTACGGAGTTTCCAGGAAACCATACTCGTTGGTCTGTGCATACACAGACAAGGAGTTGATCAGACCGATGTTCGGACCTTCAGGGGTTTCGATTGGACACACACGACCGTAGTGAGTCGGGTGAACGTCTCGCACTTCAAAGCCAGCACGCTCACGGGTCAAACCGCCCGGGCCCAGTGCAGAAATACGACGCTTGTGCGTCACTTCTGACAGCGGGTTGTTCTGATCCATAAACTGAGACAACTGAGAAGAGCCGAAGAACTCTTTCACTGCCGCAGAAATTGGTTTCGCGTTGATCAGATCCTGTGGCATCAGGGTGTCCAGATCGCCTAAAGACAGACGTTCTTTCACCGCACGCTCAACACGTACTAAGCCCACACGGAACTGGTTCTCGGCCATTTCGCCAACGGAACGAATACGACGGTTACCCAGGTGGTCGATATCATCGACTTCGCCTTTACCGTTACGGATATCGATGAGCTTCTTCATGACATCAATGATGTCTTCGTTGCTCAGTGTACCCGCGCCTTCGATCTCGTCGCGCAGCAGAGAACGGTTAAACTTCATGCGACCCACGGCAGACAGATCATAGCGGTCAGCTGAGAAGAACAGGTTCTCAAACAGCGCTTCTGCTGCATCACGTGTTGGCGGCTCGCCAGGACGCATCATGCGATAGATTTCAACCAGAGCGCTTAAGCGATCAGTGGTGGAATCCACACGCAGGGTTTCGGAGATGTACGGACCATGATCCAGATCGTTGGTGAACAGCACCTCGATGGTCTTGTGGCCGGCTTGGCTCAGTTTAGCCAAGGTCTCCAGGGACAGCTCCATGTTGGCGCCGCAAATCAGCTCGCCAGTGGAGGCATCCACGTAATCTTTTGCCGATACTTTGCCGACAATGTATTCAACCGGCACGTCGATACGCTCAACGCTGTCTTTCTCCAACTGGCGGATATGACGAGCGGTGATGCGACGGCCTTTCTCTACGTACACTTTGCCGTTAGCTTCGATATCGAAGGTCGCGGTTTCACCACGCAGACGCTCTGGAACCAGAGTCATCTCTAACTTGCCGTGACGGACTTCGAAAACAATCTTTTCGAAGAACAGATTCAAGATCTGCTCAGTCGTGTAGTTCAGCGCACGCAGGATAATGGTGGCTGGCAACTTACGACGACGGTCAATACGTACAAACAGGTTGTCTTTCGGATCAAATTCGAAATCCAGCCAAGAACCACGGTAAGGGATAATACGTGCGTTATACAGTACCTTACCGGAGGAGTGGGTTTTACCCTTATCGCTGTCAAAGAACACACCCGGGCTACGATGCAGCTGGGATACGATAACTCGCTCGGTACCGTTGATAACGAAAGTACCGTTCTCGGTCATGAGCGGAATTTCGCCCATGTAGACTTCTTGTTCTTTAATGTCTTTTACTGTGCCTTCTGGCGCGTCTTTCTCGTACAGCGTCATGCGCAGTTTGACACGCAGAGGAGCAGAATAAGTTACGCCACGGATTTGGCACTCTTTTACATCAAAGACTGGCTCACCGAGACGATAGCTAACGTATTGCAGCTCAGAATTGCCGCTGTAGCTCTGGATCGGGAAGACGGAGCGGAACGCCGCTTCCAGACCGTACTGCCCTTCCGGATCTTGCTCGATAAACTTTTGAAACGAGTCAAGCTGGATGGAGAGTAAGTAAGGCACGTCCAAAACCTGTGGACGTTTACCAAAGTCCTTACGAATGCGTTTTTTCTCGGTATAGGAGTAAACCATAGGGTTCCTCAGCTCGCTGAATAGTCGACCCATTCTGTCCGTCCTGATAGGACAGTTCGTGCAACACTATTTTGTGACCGAAGGACGATGTACCCTTCGCAATACCTGTTTCTATCACTCTTAAACCATTTCATTGCGTTTTACACAGAGATCTGGCTCTGACGCAGTATATTAAGGCGTCGATAGAAACAAATATTGAGGATCACTTATGGCCAAACAGTGTGAAACACCACAAGCATCCTTTACAGCGCAAAAAGGCTGGTGACTAAAAAGTCACCAGCCATTAGCCTTTGCAAATCAGGCTACGAACTGGAAAGTCCGATTACTTGATTTCAACAGAAGCACCAGCTTCTTCCAGATCTTTCTTCAGAGCTTCAGCTTCTGCTTTGCTGATACCTTCTTTCAGGTTAGCTGGAGCAGATTCTACCAGGTCTTTAGCTTCTTTCAGGCCCAGACCAGTTGCGCCACGTACTGCTTTGATAACAGCTACTTTGTTCGCGCCAACAGCAGACAGAACTACGTCGAATTCAGTCTTCTCTTCAGCAGCTTCAGCTGGACCCGCAGCAACAGCTACAGCAGCAGCAGCAGAAACGCCGAACTTCTCTTCCATTGCAGAGATCAGCTCAACAACTTCCATTACAGACATTGCTGCAACTGCATCAATGATTTGCTCTTTAGTGATAGACATAGCAATTATTTCCTAAAATAAGAAGATGGTTATCTTGCAAACGACACGCTAAAAAAGGCGTAATTACGCTGCTTCTTTGGCGTCGCGAATAGCCGCAATAGTGCGAACCAGTTTGCCTGCAGAGGCTTCTTTCATGGTCGCCATCAAGCGTGCAATCGCTTCGTCGTAAGTTGGCAGAGTTGCCAGACGGTCAATTTGAGCCGCTTGGATAAACTCGCCTTCAAAGGCTGCGCCCTTAACTTCAAAGTTGGCATTATCTTTAGCAAATGCTTTGAACAGACGAGCAGCTGCGCCCGGATGTTCGTTAGAGAATGCAACCAGAGTTGGACCAACAAACGCATCAGCCATGCACTCGTAAGAGGTGCCGGCAACAGCACGACGCAGCAGGGTGTTACGTACTACACGTACGTACACGCCAGCTTCACGGCTGGTTTTGCGCAGTTCAGTCATTTTTGCTACAGAAACGCCACGTGCATCGGCGATAACTGCAGACAGCGCACCTTTGGCCACTTCGTTGACTTCAGCAACAATCGCTTGTTTGTCTTGAAGATTCAGTGCCATTGGCTTTTGCTCCTGGATTAGCCGAGCGTAATTGCTCGGAACTCACACCACCCGAATAAACGGGCGTAATACACGGCGAGCAGAATCCAGTCAGAAAAAATTCTTTCGGTTCTGTCACCGTCTACGCAGGTTGATCGGATTAAGTACTTTGCAGTACACCTGCGGTCTTGGACGGAGGCTTGGAAAAGGCCAAGCTCCAACCATAATCAAAGGCGTTAGATTGTATAGAAATCCAACGCCTTTGTAAAGCAAAGCTGTTGATTAAACAGCAGCGCTCAGGCTGTTCTGATCAAGAGCTACACCAGCACCCATAGTGGTGGAGATGCTAACTTTCTTGATGAACACACCTTTAGCAGAAGAAGGCTTCGCTTTCTTCAGAGCTACCAGCAGAGCTTCCAGGTTCTCTTTCAGCTGCTCGGCGGTGAAGTCAACCTTACCGATGGTAGAATGGATGATACCATTCTTGTCGTTACGGTAACGAACCTGACCTGCTTTAGCGTTGTTCACAGCTTCAGCAACGTTAGGGGTTACAGTACCCACTTTCGGGTTTGGCATCAGACCGCGTGGGCCCAGGATTTGACCCAGTTGACCAACAACGCGCATTGCATCTGGAGATGCGATAACTACGTCGAAGTTCATTTCGCCTTTCTTGATCTGGTCAGCCAGATCTTCCATACCTACCAGGTCAGCACCAGCGGCTTTCGCAGCTTCTGCGTTTGCACCTTGGGTGAACACAGCAACGCGAACAGTACGGCCAGTACCGTGTGGCAGAACGGTAGCACCACGAACGTTTTGGTCAGATTTACGAGCATCGATACCCAGATTAACTGCAACATCAACACTTTCAACAAACTTAGCGGTCGCCAGCTCTTTCAGCAGAGCAACGGCTTCGTTGATTTCGTACTGCTTAGTAGAATCAACTTTGTCACGGATCACGCGCATGCGCTTGGTCAGCTTAGCCATTGTCTTAATCCTCTACCAGCAGGCCCATGGAACGTGCAGTACCTTCGATAGAACGCATCATCGCGTCTACGTCAGCACCAGTCATATCAGCCGCTTTGGTTTCAGCGATTTCGCGAACTTGAGCGCGAGTAACTTTACCGCATTTCTCTTTGTTCGGCTTACCGGAACCTGACTTGATACCAGCTGCTTTCTTCAGCAGAACTGCTGCTGGAGGAGTCTTGGTAACGAAGGTGAAAGAACGGTCTGCGTAAACAGTGATAACCACTGGAATTGGCAGGCCTTTTTCCATGCTCTCAGTACGAGCATTGAACGCCTTACAGAATTCCATGATGTTAACACCCTGTTGACCCAGAGCTGGACCAACTGGTGGCGACGGGTTAGCCATACCAGCTGCAACTTGCAGCTTAACGTAGGCTTGTACTTTCTTAGCCATTGATATTTCCTCAGTTTGGGTTCGAGCGCCTCAGAATTAAGGCTCCCCGATAACAAAAAGGCGCGAAATTGTAGTTTAATTTCGCGCCCTTTTCAAGCATTAGACTAAAATCTGATCACGCCTTTTCGACTTGGCTGAAGTCCAGTTCAACTGGAGTCGCTCGGCCAAAAATAGAGACCGACACTTTCAGGCGGCTCTTCTCGTAATCGACTTCTTCCACCACGCCGTTGAAATCAGCGAATGGACCGTCATTAACCCGTACCATTTCACCCGGTTCAAACAGGGTTTTCGGACGTGGCTTATCACCCACTTGCTGCAGGCGATTCAAAATAGCATCCGCTTCTTTATCGCTGATTGGTGCTGGACGATCAGAGGTTCCACCGATGAAACCCATCACACGTGGAATGCTACGCACCAAGTGCCAGCTGCGGTCTTCCATCACCATCTGAACCAGCACATAGCCAGGGAAAAACTTCCGCTCGCTCTTACGGCGTTGACCACCGCGCATTTCAACGACTTCTTCGGTCGGTACCAAGACCTCACCGAACAGCTCTTCCATGTTGTGCAGCTTGATATGCTCACGCAGCGATTGAGCCACGCGGCCCTCAAAACCGGAAAACGCCTGTACAACGTACCAACGTTTTTTAGGAGCCTCAGTCATGTTAGAACCTCAAGCCTGTAATAAAGGACACCAGGTTAACCAGAATTGTATCCAGTCCCCACAGTGCCAGTGCCATAACGACAGTAACAGCCGCAACAATCAGGGTTGTATGCGTGGTCTCCTGACGGGTTGGCCATACGACTTTGCGCACTTCGATCCGGGATTCGCGAGCGAATTCCAGGAAAGATTTACCCTGACGAGTAAAGGCAGCAAGACCTAATGCCGCAGCCACCATCAAAATAATCACCAAAGCGCGGAGCACGACTGCGACATCATCAAATACAGCATTGCCGACCACGGTTGCTGCCAGGATAGCGAAAACGCCAACCCATTTAACGATGTTCAAGCTGCTTCCACTGCCTTGGGTTTCGGTATTCGCATTCATACAACCCACCTGTTACTCTCGAACGAATAAAAATAAACTTGATACAAATAACTCAACCTCGCAATGCGAGGTAGTCAGTAAGGCGTATATTACCCTATATACGCTTATCAACCGAGACTTATTGTAATCCCTGCTGATAAACGTAGAAAAAGGGCATCATAAAGATGCCCTTTTCTGCGTATCAATCAGGCCTTAGGCGATGATCTTAGCAACCACGCCCGCACCTACAGTACGGCCACCTTCACGGATAGCGAAGCGCAAGCCTTCGTCCATCGCGATTGGTGCAATCA
>NZ_JRKB01000108.1:0-598 GCF_000800945.1 Plesiomonas sp. ZOR0011 | reverse complement strand
GGCTGCGTTGGTTTACAGCCATGGCCCTAGTCTTGTGGCTGGGATGGGTTTTCTTGGTACAAGAGCGCCATGGTGGGGCATCGATTGTCGTGAACTCAGTGATGAATCGACCCATCAGTTATGTCTATGTTAACGGCAAGATGGGCAGTAATACCTTTGCCTTTGACGGTTTTAATGCTGGAGGCGGCGGTAGCGCAGGCCCCTATCGGATTGAAGGCGATACGGTAAAAATCGACTGGGAACTTGATATGACCGAAGAACAAGAAAAGGCCGGTTACAAATTTGAAAAACACACCATTACCCTACCCATGCCTAAGCGAGAGATAGGGCAGAATAATTTTCATGTTCTCTTTTTGCCCGACAACAAAGTAATGGTGCGTTGGGGTGGGTGGGCAGAGCCAGTGATGAGTGACGTTATTGATACCTACCGGACGTGGAGATGAAAATGATAGTTAAGAGTAAGTGGGAGTGTCGTCTTGTATGAGTAGTTTTAACTCCATGTTTGTTACTGCTGTATGGCGCTCAATGCCCCGTTGGCTGCGTTGGTTTACAGCCATGGCCCTAGTCTTGTGGCTGGGATGGGTTTTCTTGGTACAAG